>JBMZDY010000058.1:0-9150 GCA_049614585.1 Oceanihabitans sp. | reverse complement strand
AAAGTTTACTTTAACAAAACCTACTTGTTTAATAGGTGCTTTGTTATCTGCGCGCCATTTATGCGATAAGGCAATTTTTTTTGCTGGGTCTAATAAGCAAGAGGCTGTATTTGTAGTACCTTTAACTCCTGGTATTGCTTCTATTACTTTACCTAATCTATTTACTATAATTTTTACAATTACCATTCCCGATTCGTTACAGTCTTGTTTATATACTTGTTTAGAAGGTTTGCCTCTGCCATTTAACCCATAACCAATTCCGCCGTTTCCAGTACCTGGATCTCCAAAGTAGCTTGGTGCATACGGATCGCCATTTAATTGACCTTTATCGCCTGCTTTATTATCGTCACCCTCGCTTCCTTTAGCTTCTCCTTCAGATTTGCTAACACCACCTATTAAAGCATCTAATTTTTTCTTTTTTTCTTCTTGCTCTTTTTTTTGTTTTGCTATTCTGTCTGCTTCGGCTTTTGCTTCTGCTTTCACTTTTGCATCTGCAAGAGTTTTTGCTTCTTTTTGTTTTCTTATTGCAATAGCTTCTTCGGTATCTTGTGTTAAAACTTCTTCGGTAGCTTCTTTTGCTTTAGTAGGTTCGGCTTTTGTGGGTTCTGTTTCTGCTGGTTTGTTAATATTTAAGTCTTCCGATTTTATTGGCTTTTTTGGTTGGTTGTTACCAGACCCAAAATCGGTAGTTCCAAAATTTACAGCTACACCATATTCTTGAGGCGGGTCTAAGTATTTTGGACCAACAACAAATATTAGTAATAGTAATATTAAAATTACTAAGCTTGTAATTTTAGCTGCGTTTTTTTCGTGTTTGGTTTTAAAATATTTCATGTAACTGCTTTAGTTAAAGTATTGCTGCAAAGTGCGTGCCAATAGGCATGTATAGCTTATTGCGATTTTACTGCTAAAGTGGATTTTATTTTGTTTCTATTAGCAATGTCCATAATAAAAACAACATGTTTCATTTCTACATCTTGGTCTGACCGAATGGTAATTGTTGGCGAATCTGTACTACCAACTTTAGCCAATACTTCGGTTTCTAAATTATCTTTAGATACTTTTTTCATATCTACATAATAATTTACATTTTTATCTACACTTACCGAAACGTTTTTTGTTTGTGTGGTTTTACTAGACGATTTTGGCAATAAAAGATCTATAGCTTCTGCCGAAACTAATGTGGAAGCAATCATAAAAAAGATAAGTAATAGGAATACTATGTCTGTCATGGACGACATGTTAAATTCTGGTGTTACTTTATTTCTTCCTCTTAAATTCATTTATTAAAAAGTTTAAAATAGATTATGTTGGTTCGTTTAAATGGTCTAAAAACTCTAAGGAATTTGCTTCCATTTGGTATACTACTTTATCGGTTTTTACTACCAAGTGGTTGTAGGTTACGTATGCGATTATACCTACTATAAGTCCGCCAACGGTAGTTGTCATTGCTGTGTATAAGCCGTCTGCTAGTGTTTTAATATCTATAGAGCCACCAGAGTTTGCAATTTCGAAAATAGAGAGTATCATACCAATTACGGTTCCAAGAAAACCAATCATAGGTGCTGCTCCAGAAATGGTTGCAAGTACACTTACATTTTTTTCTAGACCGTAAATTTCTAGTCTTCCAGCGTTTTCTATTGCTGTATTAATATCTTCTAGGGGTTTGCCTATTCTACTAATTCCTTTTCCTATTAATCTAGAAACGGGAGAGTTTTGTTGTGCACATAATATTTGAGCTGCTTCGATTTTACCGTTAGATACGTGGTCTTTAATTTGATTCATAAAATTAGCATCTACTTTAGAGGCAGCTTTTATGGCAAATAAGCGTTCGAAATAGATATAAGTAGCTACTACTAATAGTACAAAAAGTAGTGCAATTATTACTATTCCTGCTGTGCCACCACTAGAAATTAATTCTATAATAGAGAGTGTTTTTTCTACAACTTCTTCGTTTGCTAATGCTTCGGTGTTATCTTGTGCTTCTTGTAATATTGTGTTTATCATAAACAATTAATTGAAGAGATTATTTTTTGTGATAGAGCGATGAGTTTACTAAAAAATTAGTCTTTCATTTTAATTCTAATTGGAACTCCATAAGGAACAATTACTGCTCTTCCTTGTTGCATTCCTGGTTTCATTTTTGGTAATAATCTTATTACACGTTTAGCTTCTGCTTCAAGTTTAGGGTCTTTAGCTCTTGCACTAATATTAACTACGTTTCCTTTGGTGTTTATTTTGAAGGAGATATTTATTTTTTGTATTCCGGTTAAATCTGCAGCTAAATCGGTGTCGAAATTTTTACTAATAAATTCCTTTACTTTATCGTTAAGGCATTTTTTTCTTGTTTCATTATTTCCGCCTTCACAGCCAGGGTATATTGGTGCATTTTCAATTAATGCAAAAGAGGTTTCGGTTGCAGAACCATTTCCTTCTTTTGCTTTTTTTGCTGCTGCAGCGGCTGCGGCTGCTTTGGCATCTGCATCTGCTTTTGCTTTCGCTTCTGCTAGTGCTTTTGCGTCTGCCTTTGCCTTTGCGTCTGCTTTCGCTTTCGCTTTCGCTTCAGCTAGTGCTTTGGCTTTAGCCTTTGCATCTGCCTCTGCTTTTGCTTTTTGCTTTGCTTCTTTTTCTATCTTTTTAGCCTCTGCTTCTGCTTTTAGTTTTGCCTCTTTTTCGCTTTTTAGTTTTTCGGCAATTTCTGCTTCTTCTTTTAATATTTTTTCTGCTTCTGCTTCTTCTTTTTTGGTTTCTTCAATTTCTTCTAGAAGTTCTTCTTCATTTATTTCTTCTTCTGTCTCTTCCTCTATAATTTCTTCTTCTTCAATTATTTCTTCCTCGATAGATTCTTCTACAATTTCTTCTTGATCTTCTACAGGGTCTACGGTTTCTTCCTTAGTAACTTCTTGTTTTTCAGGTTCAGATATTTTTCCACCAGCTGCTGTGTCTCCAAAGTTTATTGCTACTCCATATTCTTCTGGTTGTACTTTGTAATTTTGACCTACTACAAAAAGTAACAATACTAAAATTAGCATCAATAAAGATGTAATTTTAGCTGCGTTTTTTTCGTGTTTGGTTTTAAAATATTTCATGTAACTGCTTTAGTTAAAGTATTGCTGCAAAGTGCGTGCCAATAGGCATGTATAGCTTATTGCGATTTTACTGCTAAAGTGGATTTTATTTTGTTTCTATTAGCAATGTCCATAATAAAAACAACATGTTTCATTTCTACATCTTGGTCTGACCGAATGGTAATTGTTGGCGAATCTGTACTACCAACTTTAGCCAATACTTCGGTTTCTAAATTATCTTTAGATACTTTTTTCATATCTACATAATAATTTACATTTTTATCTACACTTACCGAAACGTTTTTTGTTTGTGTGGTTTTACTAGACGATTTTGGCAATAAAAGATCTATAGCTTCTGCCGAAACTAATGTGGAAGCAATCATAAAAAAGATAAGTAATAGGAATACTATGTCTGTCATGGACGACATGTTAAATTCTGGTGTTACTTTATTTCTTCCTCTTAAATTCATTTATTAAAAAGTTTAAAATAGATTATGTTGGTTCGTTTAAATGGTCTAAAAACTCTAAGGAATTTGCTTCCATTTGGTATACTACTTTATCGGTTTTTACTACCAAGTGGTTGTAGGTTACGTATGCGATTATACCTACTATAAGTCCGCCAACGGTAGTTGTCATTGCTGTGTATAAGCCGTCTGCTAGTGTTTTAATATCTATAGAGCCACCAGAGTTTGCAATTTCGAAAATAGAGAGTATCATACCAATTACGGTTCCAAGAAAACCAATCATAGGTGCTGCTCCAGAAATGGTTGCAAGTACACTTACATTTTTTTCTAGACCGTAAATTTCTAGTCTTCCAGCGTTTTCTATTGCTGTATTAATATCTTCTAGGGGTTTGCCTATTCTACTAATTCCTTTTCCTATTAATCTAGAAACGGGAGAGTTTTGTTGTGCACATAATATTTGAGCTGCTTCGATTTTACCGTTAGATACGTGGTCTTTAATTTGATTCATAAAATTAGCATCTACTTTAGAGGCAGCTTTTATGGCAAATAAGCGTTCGAAATAGATATAAGTAGCTACTACTAATAGTACAAAAAGTAGTGCAATTATTACTATTCCTGCTGTGCCACCACTAGAAATTAATTCTATAATAGAGAGTGTTTTTTCTACAACTTCTTCGTTTGCTAATGCTTCGGTGTTATCTTGTGCTTCTTGTAATATTGTGTTTATCATAAACAAATGTTTTTACTATTGTATAAACGTTAGTATTTTAAGTTAAGTATAATTAAAATAAAGTTCTAGTAACCATAAAGGCTGCAGCACCAACAATAAAACCAACAAATGCTAGCCAACCTATTTTTTTTAGGTACCAGAAAAAATCAATTTTTTCCATTCCCATTGCTACTACACCTGCAGCCGAACCAATAATAAGCATGCTTCCTCCTGTACCTGCAGAATAAGCAATAAAGTGCCAAAGTTCGTTATCTATAGGTTCAGAAAACATACCTAAACTTGCAGCTACTAATGGAACGTTGTCTATTACAGCCGAACCAACACCAAGTAATAATACTACTAAATCGGAAACACCACCATGATGTAACTCGGTTCCTAGCATAGGCATTGTGTCTTGTAAAGTTGTTGCAAAGCCGAATAGAATCCCTAAAGATTCTAATGCAGCAACAGCCATTAAAATTCCTAAAAAGAAAAGAATACTTGGCATTTCTATTTTAGAAAGAGAGCTGTGAACAGGACTGTGGTGTGCGTGAGCATCACTTTCTTCAGAATCGTATTCTGTTAAACTAAATTTAGAATTACTATAAATTTCTGCAAAAATAGCAACAATACCTAAGGCAAGCATCATCCCTACATAAGGAGGTAAATGCGTAACGGTTTTAAAAATTGGCACCGAAATAATTCCTGCTAAACCTAAATATAGCATGGTAGCACTAAAACGACTTTTTGGTTTGTCGTTGTCGTCTGTAATTTCTAAGTTTCCTTTAAAAGCTGGCATAAACGATGCAATAAAAGTTGGTACTAACATACATAGTAACGATGGAATTAATAGGTAACCTATAAGGTGTCCAGTGGTTACTTTATTACCAATCCATAACATTGTTGTAGTTACGTCTCCAATAGGAGACCAAGCACCACCTGCATTTGCAGCAATAATTATTAAACCTGCATACCAAATACGTACATCTCTATCTTTAACAATTTTTTGAAGAATGGAGATTAATACAATAGTAGCTGTAAGGTTATCTATAATAGCAGAAAGGATAAATGCTAAACAAGCAAAAATCCATAAAATTTTAGATTTCTTTTTGGTTTTTATATAGCTTTTAATGGTAGAGAAGCCATCGAAGTAATCGATAATTTCAACAATGGTCATTGCTCCTAAAAGGAAAACTAATATTTCTGCAGTTTTACCTAGATGATGCAATAAGGTTTCTTCCATCATATGCATTTTTTCTTCATGGCCTAACAAACCAAAGTTATCTAATAAACTGTGTTTTGCAGAATCGAACCATTGCGGAAAACTATCAATTCCTAATGCAATTAAGGCCCAGCAAATAGCCATCATGACTAAGGCTGGTATTAATTTATCAATTTTAATACTATGTTCTAAAGTAATGGCTAAATAGCCTAATACAAATACTAAAATAATTACTGTTTCCATAAAGTTTTGTTATATAAGTTGGCTTAATGCAATTTCGAATGCTGTTGCACTAATTCCGGTTTTAGATTGGTTTTTGTTATATACGTTTTGAATTGCTTTTTTAATAATTTCTGATGTGTCATTAAATATAGCTTCGTCTGTCATTTGTACTTTACGTTCCATAAAGTAAGCGAAAACTCTAGCCATACCACAGTTTGAAATAAAATCTGGGATAAGACTTACTCGATAATCGGTATGTTCCATTATAGATCCAAAAAATATTTCTTTATCGGCAAAAGGAACATTAGCTCCACAAGAAATAACTTCTAACCCTGTATCAATCATTTCATCAATTTGATGTAAAGTTATTAAGCGCGAAGCTGCACAAGGTGCAAATATTTCGGTTTGAAGCGACCATATTTTCTGATTCATTTCGTCGAAAGGAATTAAATTATCGGCTACTAATGTATTTCCATCTTTATTAAGAAATAAGTTTGTAATTTCTTCAAAAGTAAATCCTTCTTCATTTATTAATCCACCAACACGATCTATAATACCAACAATTTTAGCTCCCATTTGAGAAAGGTAAAAAGCTGCAGCTGCACCTACATTACCAAACCCTTGTACTATGGCACGTTTACCAACAACCGATCCGCCATAAATAGAATAGTATTGTTTAACAGCTTCGGCAACGCCAAAACCTGTTATCATATCGGCAACAGTATATTTTCTAGTTACACTAGGAGAAAAGTTAGGGTTTTCTATTACTTTAATAACCCCTTGGCGTAATTGGCCAATACGGTTTATTTTGTCTGCTTCGGTAGGTTTAAAGTGGCCATTAAATACCCCTTCTTGTGGGTGCCATACACCGCTTTCTTCGGTAATTGGAATAACTTCATGAATTTCATCTACATTTAAATCGCCACCAGTACCATAATAACTTTTAAGTAATGGGGAAACTGCACGATACCAGCGTTCTAGAACTTCTTTTTTTCTTGGGTCATTTGGGTCAAAATTAATACCAGATTTAGCACCACCAATAGCAGGTCCAGAAACGGTAAATTTAACTTCCATTGTCTTTGCAAGCGATAACACTTCGTTCATGTCAAGCCCTTTGCGCATTCTTGTTCCTCCGCCAGCAGCTCCTCCTCGAAGCGAATTAATTACTGTCCAACCTTCGGCATCTGTTTCAGAGTCTTTCCAATTAAAAACAATTTCTGGTTCTTTATTTTCGTACTTGCTAAGTAATTCTTTCATGTATTGTTATTCAATGTTAGTGTAACAACAAATATAAAAAACTAAAAGTGCTTTGTATTAAAATTATACATTTTTTAGGGCAGATATATTTTTCCTGAAGAATGATTATTTTTTGCTCCTGTTACACTTGCTAAACAATTCCATTCTTCACGCATTTTAAGGACTCCTAAAAAACCAAAAATTAAGGCTTCTTTAAATTCAATTAATTCTGCGTTTGGTAGTATTATATTTAACTCTTTTTTACTTTTAATTCTTTCAAGAAGGTAGTTGTTATAGGCGCCTCCACCAGTTACTAAAATGGTGCTTTTTGCTTTAAAATTTGCTGCTATTTGTTCTGCTATATGTTCTGTAAAGGTATGTAGTATGTTTTTTTCGTTTTGATTTGTAGCAGAAAGGATTGGAATTATTTCTTTTTTTACCCATTCTAACCCTAGCGATTTTGGGTGTTTTTGTTTGTAATACGAAAGGCTATTTAGCTGTCCCATTAAGTTTTTTATTATTCTTCCTGTTTTAGCAATATTACCTTTGTCGTCGAATGGGAATCCTAATTTGTTTGCATAGCGGTTAAGTACAATGTTTACTGGGCAAATATCGAAAGCAATGCGGTTGTTATTTTCTTGAAACGAAACATTTGCAAATCCGCCTAAATTTAAACAATAGTCATATTTACTAAATAATAATTGGTCGCCAATAGGTACTAATGGAGCACCTTGCCCACCAAGAGCAACATCTTGCACTCTAAAATCGCAAATAACTTTGGTGTTGGTTAGTATAGCTAATTCTTTTAAATTACCTATTTGGTAAGTAAGTCCTTCTTGTGGTTTATGTAAAGCGGTATGGCCATGCGAACAAATTGCATCTAGATTTTTTATGTTATTTGTTTTTATAAATGCATTTATAGTTTGTGCTAAATATGTAGTGTATTTACTATCTATTTCTCGAATAGATTCTATAGGTAAAGAAATTAAGTTTTTAAGAGTTTTAATCCAGCTTTCTGGATAGGCAATGGTTGCGCAATAGGTTATTTTAAATTGCCAAGTAGCATTAAATTTAAAAGTGATATATGCTAAATCGATACCATCTAAAGAGGTTCCAGACATAACACCAATAACATTATATTCTTTATGTTGCATATTCTGTAAAAATAAAAATCTCTGTTGAAAATATGCTATTAAAAAGGTATATTTGTGCTCATTTTTTATCATAAAAACAATATTTAGAAATTATGGATTTTAATCTAACCGAAGAACATATTATGATTCGCGACGCTGCTCGCGATTTTGCACAAACCGAATTACTTCCAGGTGTTATCGAACGTGATAATGCACAAACTTTTCCGCAAGAATTAGTGCGAAAAATGGGAGACTTAGGTTTTATGGGAATTATGGTAGATCCAAAATATGGAGGAAGTGGCATGGATGCTATTTCGTATGTATTAATTATGGAAGAGCTTTCTAAAATTGATGCATCTGCTTCTGTAATGGTATCGGTAAATAACTCTTTAGTATGCTACGGTTTAGAGGCTTATGGTAGCGAAGCGCAAAAAGAAAAATACCTAACCAAGCTTGCTACTGGCGAGCAAATAGGTGCTTTTTGTTTAAGTGAACCAGAGGCTGGTAGTGATGCTACTTCGCAAAAAACAACTGCTATAGACAAAGGAGATCACTATGTAATTAACGGAACTAAAAACTGGATTACCAATGGTGGCCGTAGTGATGTTTATTTAGTAATTGCACAAACAGATAAAGATAAAGGGCATAAAGGAATTAATGCATTTATAGTTGAAAAAGGAATGCCAGGTTTTGATGTTGGACCAAAGGAAGATAAATTAGGAATTCGTGGTAGCGATACCCACACTTTACAATTTAACGATGTAAAAGTACCTAAAGAAAACCGTATAGGAGAAGATGGATTTGGTTTTAAATTTGCTATGAAAACCCTTTCAGGGGGACGTATTGGTATCGCATCGCAAGCATTAGGTATCGCTTCTGGAGCTTACGAGTTAGCATTAAAATATTCTAAAGAGCGTAAAGCTTTTGGTACCGAAATTTGTAATCACCAAGCAATTGCATTTAAATTAGCAGATATGGCTACAGAAATTGAAGCAGCAAGAATGTTAGTAATGAAAGCTGCTTGGGATAAAGACCAAGGTAATAATTACGATATGTCTAGTGCAATGGCAAAACTATATGCTAGTAAAGTTGCAAT
>JBMZDY010000057.1:0-9248 GCA_049614585.1 Oceanihabitans sp. | reverse complement strand
TGTTTTTTTGTGAACTCTTGCGAAGTGTTTTTGGTTTCTTTTTCTGCTTCTACTGCAGGTATAACAACAGATTCTTCGCCATTATCTATTTGAGCAAATAAAGTTAAGCTGAAACAACAAAAAAATACTACTAATATATTACGCATAAATTATAATAAAAGAATTTACTCTTCATTTTCAAAAATCGTACCTAAGTTTCTATTTTCCAATTTTAAACCTGTCTTTTTGTTATTTTTAACTTAAATCAAGCCTTCCATCTCTTATTTTGTGTTAAAACTTGTTAAATTACTATTATGTAATGCATAGTACTGTAACATTTTTGAACTTCTTTCGTCTATTTAGTATAACAATCAATAAAACATAACATTATGAGAACTTTAAACAACAATCAATTAAGCGGTACATTAGTAAATACAAAAAGTCATACCTGGAATAGTAAAAGACGTTTCAGATAGGTAAACCAAAAATTTAGATTTCATCAATCAATTAAAAAATCGAAAAAATTATGAAAACGCTATTCAAATTATCTAAAAAAGTAAATAATATTGTTGAAGAACCAACCATTATTAATAGGCATGTTTTGCATTTTTGCAATTCTAAATATAGTCTATTTAATGGCGCAAAGCGATTTGCACATTAACAATAAAAAAAGAATTAGTCTATAAACCAGTTAGCAATATGCTAGCTGGTTTTTTTTATGGTATTGTTTTTGAATGCACCATTATCTATTAATCTTTAAACATTACCAAATGAGAAAATTAAAGAATGCTCCAACAGTAAATGCAGGTTCTATGGCAGATATTGCATTTTTATTACTAATCTTTTTTTTAGTGACTACCACAATAGCTTCAGACGAAGGTATAAACAGGAAACTTCCTCGAGAATGCCCACCAAATGTAGATTGTACAGAAGATATAAATGAACGCAATGTATTTCGTATTATTTTAAATAATAATGATGAAATTATGGTAGAAAACAAAGTGGTTTCCTTAAACGCTATAAAAGATGCATTAAAAGATTTTATAGACAATAATGGCGATAAATCTTGTTTGTATTGCAATGGCAAACAATTAAAAACCGCTTCTGATAAGCCTACAGAAGCGATAATATCTTTACAAAGCGATAAAAGTACAAGTTATGCCCTTTTTGTAAGTGTACAAGACGAAATTACAAAAGCGTATTACGAATTACGATCGGTTTATAGTTGGAATAAATTTCAAAAACCTGAAAAGAATCTAACAAAGTCGGAAATTATTGAAATTCGAGAAGCCTACCCTTTTATAATTAGTGAAGCACAAACTAGATAGTTAGTATGCTACTAATTTTAAAAGTTCTCCTTCAAATTTATCTCTAGATAAATATTGGTCTTCTAGTTGATTAATAAATGGTATTGGTGTTTCCATACTTGCTACTCGTTTAACAGGCGCGTCTAACTGCTCGAAACAATTTTCCATTATTAATGCAGAGATATCGCTTGCAATACCACCAAACAAGGAGTCTTCTTGTAAAATAATTGCTTTGCCTGTTTTCTTTACCGACGCATAAATAGTTTCAGTATCTAAAGGTTGCAGCGAACGTAAATCAATAACATCTGCATTAATGTCTTTATGTTTCTCTAGTGTATTTAATGCCCAATGTACTGCTGCACCATACGCTATAATGGTTATATCGTTACCTGTTTGTAACACCGAAGCTTTTCCTAGTGGCAATGTGTAGTAATTGGTTGGTACTTCTTGACGAATACTTCTATATAAAGCTTTATGCTCAAAAAATAATACTGGATTTGGGTCGTTAATTGCAGTTGCTAATAGTCCTTTTGCATCGTATGGAAAAGCAGGGTAAACTACTTTTAACCCTGGAGTTTTTGTAAACCAAGCTTCGTTAGTTTGGCTATGGAATGGTCCTGCTGCAACTCCTGCTCCACAAGGCATTCTAACAACTACATCTGCATTTTGATTCCATCTATAATGTACTTTTGCTAAGTAGTTTACAACCGGATTAAAACCAGAAGTTACAAAGTCTGCAAACTGCATTTCTACAATCGATTTTATTCCAGCAATAGACAAGCCCATACTTGCTTCTACAATTGCAGATTCGCATATTGGCGTGTTTCGAACACGGTCTTTTCCAAATGCTTCTACAAAGCCATCTGTTATTTTAAAAACCCCTCCATATTCTGCAACATCTTGCCCCATAATTACTAAATCTTGGTGCTGCTCCATGCTTTGTTTTAAACTCTCGGAAATCGCATCTACAAAACGTAGTTCTTTAGTATTAGCGTTATGATTAACTTCTTGATATATAAATTCTTGATATACATCATTTAACTCTTTTGTTTCAGAAGAAACAATTGCTTCTTCATTAAAAGCTAACTGTAAATTTTCGTTAATTTCATGTACAATTTCTTCTTTTAGTTTTACCTCAAATTCCTCGGTTAATATTCCTTCATTTTTTAAAAATTCTTGGTAGTTTTCTAAAGGATCTTTTTTTGCCCAAGACTCCATTAATTCTTTTGGTACATATTTGGTACCACTAGCCTCTTCATGACCACGCATTCTAAAGGTTTTGAATTCTAATAAAACAGGACGTGGTTTTTTTCGAACACTTTTTGCAATTTCATTAACTTTAGTGTAGACTTCAAGTATATTATTACCATCTATTATATGGTTTTCCATACCGTAACCAATTGCCCTATCAGCAATATCTTTGCAATTATATTGTTCGCTAGTAGGTGTAGAAAGTCCGTAGCCGTTATTTTCTACACAAAAAATTACTGGTAATTGCCATACAGAAGCAACGTTTAGTGCTTCGTGGAAATCTCCTTCACTTGTGCCTCCTTCTCCAGTAAACACTGCAGTTACTTGCTTTTTGTTTTTAAGCTTACTAGCTAAAGCAATACCATCTGCAACACCCAATTGTGGTCCTAGGTGCGAAATCATTCCTACGATATTATATTCTTGTGTGCCAAAATGAAAACTTCTATCTCTTCCGTTTGTAAATCCATTAGCTTTTCCTTGCCACTGACTAAAAAGTCTGTACAATGGTATTTCGCGTGAAGTAAAGACTCCTAGATTTCTATGCATTGGAAGAATATATTCTTCTTTTTGCATAGCCTTTGTTACTCCTACAGAAATGGCTTCTTGGCCAATTCCAGAAAACCATTTAGATATTTTGCCTTGTCGTAATAAAATAAGCATTTTTTCCTCTATAAATCGAGGCTTTAACATGCTTTTGTATAAATCTAATAAGGTTTCCTTTTTTAAACCTTTTATATTGTATTGCATCTTTGTTTTTTTAAAAGTATTTATATGCTTTTACTTATAAATATCAAATGTAATTAATTTTTAATGTTAAGCTACTTTTTAGTTTAATTTTAGCTTATAAATTCGTTACATTTGTAATTCGACTTAAAAATTTAATGAACAATTATGGAAAGAATACCTAGTGTTAATCTTAGTGATTTTATTTCTGACGACCCTGTAAGAAAACAAAAATTTGTTTCAGAAATCGGTAAAGCTTACGAAGATATAGGCTTTGTTGCACTTAAAGGGCATTTTCTAGACGATACTTTAGTAGATAACCTTTATAGTGAAGTAAAAAACTTCTTTGACTTACCTGTAGAAACCAAAAGAAAATATGAAATAGAAGGAATTGGTGGCCAAAGAGGCTATATATCTTTTGGTAAAGAAAGTGCTAAAGGAAAAAAAGAAGGAGATTTAAAAGAGTTTTGGCATTTTGGACAATACGTAGAAAACAATCCAGCATTAGAAGAAGAGTATCCAAAAAACGTTTCTGTAAATGAGCTTCCAGAGTTTAACAACATAGGAAAGCAAACTTATAGAATGCTTGAAAAAACTGCAAAATACGTTTTACGTGCTTTAGCATTATACTTAGGCTTAGACGAGTTTTATTTTGATAACTATATACATAACGGAAACTCTATATTAAGGCCTATTCACTACCCTCCTATATTAAACGAGCCTAAAAATGCAGTTAGAGCTGCAGCGCACGGCGATATTAATTTAATAACCCTATTAATGGGTGCACAAGGGCGTGGATTACAAGTGCAACGACACGATGGCGAATGGATTGATGCAATTGCAGAACCAGACGAACTTATGATTAATGTTGGCGATATGCTTTCGCGACATACCAATAATAAATTAAAATCAACAATACATAGAGTAATCAATCCTCCAAGAGAACTATGGGGAACTTCCAGATATTCTATTCCGTTTTTTATGCACCCAATAAGTGACATGAAACTAAATGTACTTGATAGCTGTATTGACGACGAAAACCCTAAAAAATTCGAAGATATTACGGCTGGAGAATTTTTAAACGAACGCTTAATAGAGTTAGGGTTGATTAAAAAATAGCATACTATGGATTTACAAGAACAGCTTAAAAACTTGTTTCCAGATCATAAAGTTGAAGAAACAGAATCTAATAATGAAAATTCTGATAACTTATGGCTACAAGAAGATCCTATAATTTGTAAATACGAAAAACGTAAAGGCAAGCCAATAACTATACTTGAAGGCTATACTGGCGCTACTAAAGATTTTAAAGCATTAGCAAAAGAATTAAAAACAAAACTTAGTGTTGGCGGAAGCTTTAAAGACGACAAAATTATTATTCAAGGAGATTATCGCGATAAAATAATGCAAATATTAAAAGAAAAAGGCTTTAACATAAAGCGAGTTGGTGGTTAATATGAAAAGTAATATTCTACATATTACCAATGGAAACAATTTAACCAGTTATTTAAACGAATTAGACTATAAAGGAGATTTTTTGACTTGGCATGAAATGCTATGCGAAGGTCCAGTAAATCCAAATATTAATTCGGAAGCATTTTTAGATAGTAGAATACAATTTTTAAAAAATTATTACGACTTAGAAGTAGACAAGCAAGCATACTTAAACGAACTACAAAAACTAGAAAACGGTAAAGAATATACAGAAATTGTTTTGTGGTTTGAGTACGATCTTTTTTGTCACATTAACCTTTTGGCAATTATTAGTTTATTAAACGAAAAAAAGATAAACACACCCTTAACTTTAGTTTGTAGTGGCAGAATTCCAGGAGAACACAACTTAAAAGGCTTGGGCGAATTAACGCCAGAACAAATAGACAATCACTACAAAAACAGAGTAAAATTAACAAAAAAAGATATTGATACTGCTGTAACAATTTGGCAAATTTACTGTGGCACAGATCACAATTTGCTAATACCATTTATAACAAAAAAAACCTCCTTTCAATATTTAGGATGCTGCCTTAAAGCACATTTAAAAAGGTTTCCAGACTCCAATAGCGGACTAAGCACCTTAGAACATAACATCCTTAAAATTATAAACCAGTACGAAATTAAATCGAAACACCACTTGCTTGGTTACGCATTAAACTACCAAGGCTACTATGGTTTTGGAGACATACAATTATCTAGAATAATAAAAAATCTAAACCTATTTTACACACAAAATAACGATAGCTTAATATTAAACAGAAAAGGTCATGAAGTACTTTTAAAGCAAAATAATTTTGCTGCTGCAATAAACGACAACATGGTTTTTGGAAAAGTTAATCGACTAGATTTTCAATACAACAATAAAGAAAATAAACTTATTAAAACAATACTGCATGTCAATTAAAGAATCGGAATTAATTTTAAATCCAGATGGAAGTATATATCATTTAAACTTAAAACCAGAAAACATTGCAACAGATATAATTTTTGTTGGAGACCAAGATCGTGTCGAAAAAATCACCAAACATTTTGATAGCATAGAGTTTTCAACTCAAAAAAGAGAATTCAAAACACAAACAGGGCACTATAAAGGAAAACGATTAACCGTTATATCTACTGGTATTGGGCCAGACAATATAGATATTGTATTAAACGAATTAGACGCAATAGTAAACATAGACCTAGAAACAAGGAAGCCAAAACAAAAGCATACCGCGCTTAACATAGTTAGAATTGGCACTTCGGGTTCTTTACAAAAAGATGTTCCAGTAGATTCTTTTGTGCTTAGCACACATGGCTTAGACTTAAATGGGATGTTGCATTTTTATAAAATAGAAAGCATATGTAATCCAGAAATCGAAAATGCTTTTGTAGCATATACAAACTGGAATAACAATAAAGCAAGACCTATAATTATTAATAATAGTAGTGTTTTAGAAAATAAATTTGAAAGCAGCAAAACTTTTAAAGGGCTTACCGCAACCGCTGGAGGATTTTATGGCCCTCAAGGTCGTGTGTTAAGACTTCCATTAGAAGACGAATCTTTAAATCAAAAAATGGATAGCTTTAACTTTAAAGATAATAGAATAACTAATTTTGAAATGGAAACTTCTGTAATTTATGGTTTATCTAAACTTCTTGGCCATGAAGCATTATCGTTAAACGCTATAATAGCCAATAGAGCAACAGGTAAATTTAGCAAAGACCCAAAAGCTGTTGTAGAAGATCTAATAATCTATTCATTAAATAAGTTTGTTGAATAACTTTGCCAAATACTATGCAAAGACTTTTATACATTAAAATACAGAAAATTTAAATCTTAAATGAAAACAATTAAAATTGGTGGTGTACCAGAACATTTTAACCTTGCTTGGTATTTAACATTAAAAAATGGAGAGTACAAAGACAAAGGCATCAATTTACGCTGGAAAGATTATTTTGGCGGTACAGGTCAAATGTGTAAAGCGCTTCGCGATGGTGAAATAGATCTTGCTGTTATATTAACCGAAGGGATTATTAAAGATATTATAGCAGGCAACCCAAGTACCATAGTACAAACATTTATACAATCGCCTTTAAATTGGGGAATTCATGTAGCAAGCCAATCTACATTTAAAAACATGAACGATTTAAAAGGAACAAAAGCCGCAATTAGTAGATATGGGTCTGGCTCGCACTTAATGGCATATATTAACGCCAAAAACAACGATTGGAATATTGAAAAAGATTTAGAATTTGAAGTAATAAAAAACCTTGATGGTGCTGTTGAAGGCTTAACCAATGGAACTGCCGATTATTTTATGTGGGAAAAATTTACCACAAAACCATTTGTAGACAATGGAACTTTTAGACGCATAGGTAATTGTCCTTCCCCATGGCCTTGTTTTGTTATAGCAGTTAGAAAAGATTTTTTAGAAAAAAACAAAGAAGACACCAAGCAAATTTTAAACATTATTAATAATACTACTAAATATTTCAAAAAAATACCAAGTATAGACAAAACAATAGCAAATAGATACGAACAACAATTAGAAGATGTTCAAGAATGGTTAAGTTTAACAGAATGGTCTCAAGATGTAATTTCAAAAGAAACCATAGAGACGGTTCAAAATCAATTAGTTGCTTTAAATATAATTCCAGAAAAATGGAATTATAAGCAATTGGTTACCAAATTATAGCATAAAATACTGTCACAATAATTAGTGTTATGTAGTTTGTCTAGAATATCAAGCACTTTAACCACTATTTGTGTTTTTTATTAATTTTATCTATTTTATTTTAGTAACTTTTTTTTTCTTTGCAATCCAATAAAAAGAAAATTATGCTATTAATCATTACTTTAATAATCACCACTTTAGTCGCAATAAACTTCTTATTGCTCGCATTTAGTTGTAACAAAACAACAAAACGCAAAAAAGCAATACTTAAAAGAAACGACTTTACCAGACAACAGGTTGCAAACCAACTTGCTCCAACAGGAAGTTAGTCTTGCTAAAATGCTTGTTTCCAAACCAATATCCTCTATTCGCACTTAAAGGCGATGGATGACCAGAAACAAGTATATGGTGTTTGTTTGCGTCTATAAGTTTTGCTTTCTTTTTAGCAAAACCTCCCCAAAGCAAGAAAACTATATCTTTTCTAGACTCGCTAATATGCTGTATAACTGCATTTGTAAAGGTTTCCCATCCTTTATTTTGATGGCTTCCAGCTTGATGTGCTCTAACCGTTAATGTTGCATTAAGCAATAAAACCCCTTGATTTGCCCAGTTTTCTAAATTTCCATTTTCAGGATAGGGTTTTAAAACATCATTTTCTAGCTCTTTAAAAATGTTTTTTAGCGATGGAGGTTGTTTTACTCCTTTATTTACGCTAAAACACAAACCATTCGCTTGACCTATATCATGGTATGGATCCTGCCCTATTATTACTACTTTTATTTTATTAAAATCGCAAAAATTAAAAGCATTAAAAATTGCGTTTATTTCAGGAAAACAAGTGTGTTCTTTATATTCCTTATTAATAAAAACCAACAAATCTTTAAAATATTGCTTATCAAATTCCTTTTTTAAAATATTTCTCCAGCTATTATTTAAGTTCAAATTCATATATAAGGCATAAAAGTGTAAAATAATATTATCTTTAATATTTTCAAAAAGAAAAATGTATTGAATTATTCATAATCATGAAAAAATTAATATTTACAATAGTCTTATTAAATTCTTTTTTTATTTACGCACAAAATGTAAATATTCCAGATGCGAATTTTAAAAATTATCTTCTTAATAACCCGTTGGTAAACACCAATAGTGATAATGAAATACAAGTAACAGAAGCCATTGCTTTTACTGGGTCTTTATCATTTCAATTTTACAGCATATCAAACCTTACAGGAATTGAGGCCTTTGTAAATCTAACTTTTTTAGATTGCGGAGATAATAATTTGCAAAGTATAGATTTAAGCCAAAACATAGCTTTAGAACAACTATATTGTTACGACAACCAATTAACAAGCCTAAATTTAAGCGCAAACACTGCTTTACAAGCTTTAGATTGTAGAAATAACCAAATTACAAACTTAAACTTAAGTAATCTTTCAAATTTGTATTATTTGCAATGTACTTACAACAACATGCAAAGCCTTAATGTGCAAAATACTGCTCTGCAAACTTTACGATGTTACTCTAATAATTTAACTAGTTTAAACCTTCATAATCTTAATCAACTACATACCATTGTTTGTAATAATAATGATTTTACAGAATTAGATTTAAGCACCAATACTGCGTTAACTAGTTTTGAATGTAAATATAGTAATGCATTAACAACAATTAATATTGCCAATACAAACAACACTAGCATTACTGCTTTTGATGCAAGATACAACTCGAATTTGTCTTGTATACAAGTAGATAGCGAATCTTATTCTAACACAAATTGGACTAATATAAATGGCACTACTGTTTTTAACTTGTTACTAGCACGTTCTAAATTCTC
>JBMZDY010000056.1:0-9346 GCA_049614585.1 Oceanihabitans sp. | reverse complement strand
CCGTAATTAAATGTCAGAAAAAAAGCATCAAGCTTACTATAGATTTATTAAAGACTTTGACTCCACAAAAGAAAGTGTCCTTATTACTCAATTTAAAGCACAAAAATAACAGTTTATTTTATAAAATAGGCGTAAAAAATGAAATTAAAGTTGTATAATTGCAGTAACAATGCATAACACACACAGTTATAACTTGTTAATTCTTCAGAATAAAATAAATTTTTCTTCGGAACAATTCAAATTCAAATTTAATATATTCCATTCAACATAATGTTTGAAATCGCACAGTTAAAAGAAATGAAGCTTCCTGAATTACAGGAAATCGCTAAAACATTGAACGTAGCAAAATTTCGTTCTTTAAAAAAATTAGATTTAGTATATCAAATATTAGATCACCAAGCAGCAAACCCAAAAGCTGTAGCATCTGTTGTAAAAGCAGAGCAAAAGAAGCCTGCCGAAAAAAAGCCTAGGCAACGTATCCAGAAAACGGAAGCTAAAACCACCAAAAAACCAGCAGAAAAGGAAAAAGAAACTGCTCCTGTTTCGAAAACAGAAAACAAACCGAAACACAAACCAAATCCGCGTCCGAAAAAAGAACAGAAAGCAGTAGAATCTAAAAAACCTGCTACTAACGAAAAAGCAGACAAACAAAAAGAGCCTGCAAAAGACAACCATAAAAATCGCCAAAACAAACCGCAACATAAAAACCAGAACCAAAACAAAAACTCTGGTAATAACGGCAATAAAGATACCAGAAACCGATATCGAGAGCCAGATTTTGAATTTGATGCGATTATAGAAAGTGAAGGTGTACTAGATATTATGCAAGATGGCTATGGTTTTTTACGTTCATCGGATTATAATTATTTATCATCACCAGACGATATTTATGTTTCTCAATCGCAAATACGTTTATTTGGATTAAAAACTGGAGATACCGTTCTTGGGCATGTAAGACCACCAAAAGAAGGTGAAAAATATTTCCCACTTATTAAAGTAAGTAAAATTAATGGGCAAGATCCAAATGTGGTAAGAGACCGCGTTTCTTTCGAGCATTTAACACCATTATTCCCTCAAGAAAAATTTAATATTGCCGAAAAACAGAGTACCATTTCTACGCGTATCATGGATTTATTTTCGCCAATAGGAAAAGGGCAACGTGGTATGATTGTTTCGCAACCAAAAACAGGTAAAACCATGTTACTAAAGGATGTTGCAAATGCTATAGCAGCAAACCATCCAGAAGTATATCAAATGATTTTACTTATTGATGAAAGACCAGAAGAAGTTACAGACATGCAACGTAATGTACGTGGTGAAGTAATTGCTTCTACTTTCGATAAGGAAGCACACGAGCATGTAAAAATTGCAAACATTGTTTTAGAAAAAGCAAAACGTTTGGTAGAATGTGGACACGATGTTGTTATTTTATTAGATTCTATAACCCGTTTAGCAAGAGCCTACAATACGGTACAACCAGCCTCTGGTAAAATATTAAGTGGTGGTGTAGACGCAAATGCATTACACAAACCAAAACGTTTCTTTGGTGCAGCTAGAAACATAGAAAATGGGGGATCTTTAACCATAATAGCTACTGCTTTAACAGAAACAGGATCTAAAATGGACGAAGTAATTTTTGAAGAATTTAAAGGAACCGGTAACATGGAACTACAATTAGATAGAAAAATATCGAATCGTAGAATTTTCCCTGCTATAGATCTTACTTCTTCTAGTACACGTCGTGACGATATATTACTAGACGAAAGCACCATACAACGCATGTGGGTAATGCGTAAATACTTAGCAGATATGAATCCTGTAGAAGCGATGGAGTTTATTAACGACCGCTTTAAACAAACCAGAAACAACGAAGAGTTTTTAATCTCGATGAATGGTTAAAAAACTTATTTATATAAAAAAAGCCTAGACAATGTCTAGGCTTTTTTTTGGTTTATACTTTTTGGTTTTAAAAAAATATTACCATTTTATAATTACACTTCCCCAAGTAAATCCACTACCAAAAGCAGCTAATACAACATTATCGCCTTCTTTAATTTTTCCTTCTTCCCAAGCTTCTGTTAAAGCAATAGGAATAGAAGCGGCTGTAGTGTTACCATACTTCTGTATATTATTAAAAACCTGCTCGTTAGAAAGTTTAAATTTCTTTTGAATAAATTGAGCAATACGCAAATTCGCTTGATGCGGTATTAACATATCAATCGCATCTTTATCTAAGCCGTTTTTTGTTAGTCCTTCCATAATAACTTCACTAAAACGAACTACTGCATTTTTAAATACAAACTGCCCATTCATATGTGGGAAATAACTATCATCGTCTGGATTATTTTCGGCTAAAATATCGTTTATCCAACGCTTCCCCATTCCTGGTGCTACTAGCACAAGTTCTTCGGCGTGCTCGCCTTGCGAATGTAAATGAGTTGATAAAATGCCTTTTTTTGTGTTCTCTTCTCTTGTTAAAACTGCTGCTCCAGCACCATCGCCAAAAATTACAGTAACGCCTCGACCTCTAGTAGTTTTATCTAAGCCATGCGAATGCAATTCGCTACCAATAACCAAAATGTTTTTATACATTCCAGTTTTAATAAAATTATCGGCAACAGAAAGTGCATATACAAAACCAGAACATTGATTACGTACATCTAATGCGCCAATAGTTTTAATATCTAAAGCGTGTTGCACTTGTACTCCAGGACCTGGAAAATACATGTCTGGACTTAAGGTTGCAAAAATTATAAAATCTATTTCGTCTTTATCTATTCCTGCTCTTTCAATTGCAATTTTAGCTGCTTTTACACCCATTGTAGCAGTAGTATCTCCAGTACTTTTTTCTGCCCAACGACGTTCTTTTATTCCGGTTCTTTCTTGTATCCATGCATCGTTAGTATCCATCATTTCAGACAAATCCTCATTGGTTACTACATTTTCTGGAACATATTTTCCTAATCCAATTATTTTCGAATTATACATAATACTTGTTAATTAAAAATCTAAAAACATACTGTTTGTTATACCATATAAAGTGGCGCAATTTAATCATTAAAAATAGCATTCCCATGGATATTGATTTGAAATATCTATTTTTCAAAAAATGCATATTTCAACAAACCATATAGGTATATAACTATTTTTTTACGAAAAAATTTTATTTTATGAATTCCTTTTTGGTTTAATTTGTTGCATGGCATGCTCTGAAATTGCTGTTATTGTTAACGATGGGTTTACACCTGGGTTAGCAGAAATCATAGAACCATCGCAAACCAACATATTTTTATAACCAAAAACTTTATTGTGTTTATCGATTACACCATGTTCTTTTTCATTTGCCATAACAGCTCCTCCTAAAATATGTGCAGTAGTGGGTTTTCCAAAAAGTGCATCGGTAAAATTTGCATAGGGAATACCGTTTACTTGTTTAGCAACTTTTTTACCTAATGCCATTGCTTCTGGAATAAATGCGCTGGGCTTTGGTCCTTTTTCTTTTACGGTTTTCATTTTTGTAAATCGCCCCAATTTAATTTGTAGTGTACTATCCAGGGTTTGCATAAACAGCAGTATAGTAGTTCGTTTTGCATAATTTTTTGAAAAAATGGTTTTTATAAATCGCAATGGTTTTTTAATAAACAATACTAGTATTCCAAATATTCTAAAAAGCACAAATTTATTATGAATGGTTGGCATAGTTAAAGCTTTCGAAAAACTTGAGCCAGCACCATAACGAACCGGCTCTAAATGGCTATTAGCATCGGTATGTAATATAGAACCTATTGCAATGCCTTTAGAAAAATCTTTTGGGTTTTTATTTGTAGAAGTTACTAATAATAAAGACTCGTTATTGGTACGTATATTTTTACCAACTGCTGGTGATAAATTGGGTAATGAAGCTTTTTTTAGTTTTAGTAATAATGGGACTGTTCCCATAACGCCTCCAGAAAAAATTACCCCTTTTGTAGTAACGCTTGCTGTGTTTCTTTTTCCAATACTAGATTTAAAGTCGATTTTATATCCATCCGATCCATCTTCATTACCTAAAACAGAAACATTAAACACTTCTTTTTCGGCAATAATTTTTGCTCCCAATTGCTGTGCAAGAAATAAATAATTTTTATCTAAAGTGTTTTTAGCATTATACCTACAACCCGTCATGCAAGCGCCACAAAACACACAACCTGTTCTATCTGGCCCTTTACCATTAAAATACGGATCTGTAACTTTTTTACCCGCTTCACCAAAATACACAGCTACTTTTGTGGCTTCAAAATGAGATGCCTTACCAATCTCTTTAGCAAGGTCTTTAATTAACAAATCCGATTCGAATAATTTCGGATTCGTTGCAGCTCCCAACATTTTATGTGCCGTTTGGTAAAAAGGTTTTAATACGGTTTCCCAATTGTTTAAATCTGCCCAAGAACCGGTTTTAAAAAAATCGGTTTTAGGGATTGGTAATGTATTGGCATAAGTTAGCGAACCGCCTCCCACTCCTACTCCCGAAAGTACGGTAACGTGATTTAAAAAAGTCATTTTAAAAATACCATGTAGCCTGGCTTTGGGCTCCCATAGCCATTTCTTTAAATTCCAATTGGTCTTCGGGAAGTCTTTATCTTTAAACCACTTTCCTTTTTCTATTACCAAGACTTTATATCCTTTTTCAGACAATCTTAATGCGCTAACAGAACCTCCAAATCCACTACCAATTATTACATAATCGTATTCTAAATCCACACCGTATTTCTTAAAAAACCTAAATATACAATAATCTGTTTATGGCATTAAAAATACAGAATAGAAAAATTTAAAATCGACAATTAATAACATAATGTCAGTTTGTCACTTTTGTAGTATTGGCATTTTTGTTGACTAATAGAAAACAAGAAAATTAATCATCTGTCAGACTGAGCGCAGTCGAAGTCAAATTGAAAGATGCACTACAATGCATTTCGACTGCGCTCAATATGACAATTAAAAAATAATACAATTATGAGTAAAGGAAGTATTAATGTATCGGTAGAGAATATCTTTCCGTTAATTAAAAAGTTCTTATACAGCGATCACGAAATATTTTTACGAGAGCTTATTAGTAATGGTACAGATGCAACTTTAAAACTGAAGCATTTAACTAGTATTGGAGAATCGAAAGTAGATTATGGCAATCCTAAAATTGAAGTAAAAATTGATAAAGAAGGAAAAAAGCTTCATATAATCGATCAAGGTTTAGGAATGACAGCAGAAGAGGTTGAAAAGTACATTAACCAAGTTGCTTTTTCTGGTGCTGAAGAGTTTTTAGATAAATATAAAGATTCTGCAAAAGACTCTGGAATTATTGGTCATTTTGGTCTTGGTTTTTACTCTGCTTTTATGGTTGCAGAAAAAGTAGAAATTATTACTAAGTCGCATAAAGAAGGAACTACAGCCGCACATTGGACTTGCGACGGTTCGCCAGAATTTACTTTAGAAGCACATTCTAAAACCGAACGTGGAACAGAAATAATTTTGCATATTGCTGAAGATTCTACAGAGTTTTTAGAAGAAGCTCGCATAAGCAGCTTACTTTCTAAGTACAACAAATTTATGCCTGTACCAATTAAGTTTGGTATGAAAACAGAAACGCTTCCTAAGCCAGAAGGTGCAAAAGAAGAAGATCCTGCTCCTACTAAAGAAGTAGAAAATATAATTAACAATCCAAATCCTGCTTGGACCAAACAACCAACAGAATTAGAAGATACCGATTATAAAAACTTCTATAAAGAGTTATATCCTGCACAATTTGAAGAGCCTTTATTTAACATTCATTTAAATGTAGATTATCCATTTAATCTTACTGGAATATTATATTTTCCTAAAATGACGAACGATTTAAACGTTCAGAAAGATAAAATTCAGCTTTACCAAAACCAGGTATTTGTTACCGATAATGTAGAAGGTATTGTACCAGAATTTTTAACCATGTTACGTGGTGTAATCGATTCTCCAGACATACCATTAAACGTTTCTCGTAGCTACTTACAAGCAGATGGCGCAGTAAAAAAGATTTCGTCTTATATTACTCGTAAGGTTGCCGATAAGCTAAAATCTTTATTTAATAACAACCGTGAAGATTTCGAAAAGAAATGGGACGATATTAAAATTGTTATTGAGTACGGAATGCTTTCGGAAGAAAAATTCTTTGAAAAAGCAGATGCTTTTGCATTATATCCAACAGTAGATGGTACATACTACACCTACGAAGAACTGTTTAATAAAATAAAAGCGAAACAAACCGATAAGGATGAAAAGCTAGTAATTCTTTACGCAAGCAATAAAGACGAGCAACACAGTTATATTGAAGCTGCTAAAGCAAAAGGTTACGAAGTATTATTATTAGACTCGCCAATAGTTTCGCATTTAATTCAGAAATTAGAAACTACTAAAGAAAAAATTTCTTTTGCTCGTGTAGATGGAGATCATATTGATAATTTAATCAAGAAAGACGACACAGCAATTTCTAAATTAAGTGAGGACGAAAAGAAAACTTTAGACGAGTTATTAAAAGAAACCATCCCTTCAGAAAAATTCATGGTACAACTAGAAGCTATGGATAGTAATGCTTCGCCATTTATGATTACGCAACCAGAATTTATGCGTCGCATGAAAGAGATGCAGCAAACTGGCGGAGGCGGTATGTTTGGCATGGGTAATATGCCAGAGATGTACAACCTTATTGTAAATACAAACTCAGAATTGGTAGGTGAAATTTTAAACACCAAAACCAAAAAGAAACAAGCACGTTTAATTACACAAAGTTTAGATTTAGCAAGACTTTCGCAAGGCTTACTAAAAGGAGAAGAACTTACAAATTTTATTAAACGTAGTTATGAGATGATTAAGTAAGCGAATCGCAATTCTCTTAAAAAAGGGAATCTCATAAATTGAAACGTCATTGCGAGCATACCTGTCGGCAGACAGAGAGCTTTTTTAACGGCGTGGCAATCTTTCCGTAAATACCAAAAACCACCTTTTTAGGTGGTTTTTTTATATTTGGCTTTGTAAGAAAAAAATGGTTAGCTTTGGGTTACGCTATTAATCAATAAAAAATAATATCATGAAAAAAGTTCTACTTCTTACATCTATGCTTTTTATGTCTGGAATTTACGCACAAGAGCATTGTGCACAAGACTTAATTTTACAAAAAATATATAACGAAGACCCTTCATTAAAACCAGAAAACAATTTGGCTTATCAAGAATTAGAACAGTTTACAAAAACATTTAAATCTGATAATTCAAATTATAAATCTAGAAATATAAACGATCTTATTATTGGTACAGATTATATAATTCCAGTGGTTGTTCATGTTATACACGATAATGGCCCAGAAAACATTTCAGATAAAGCAGTTGAAAGATCTATAGAAATGCTTAACCGGTTTTTTGAAGGAAAATCTGCCTATGATGTTAATATCGATCCCGAGTTTTTACCAATAAGAGGAGCCTTTTCAAATAAAAAATTAAAATTTGTATTAGCAAAATTCGACCCAAGTGGCAATTCTACTAATGGCATAGATAGGCATGAAGATGCATATTACACAATAAGAGGAGATAACAATACCTTGCGACATACATATAATTGGCCAAGAGCAAATTATTTCAATATTTATGTAGTAAAACAAGCAGTAGAAGGTAGTGGAACTTCTGGGTTTGCGACTTTTCCACCTAATGTAGACGGTCCAGCAAATGCATATTTAGATGGACATGTAATGTCTGCTTGGGCTTATGGAGAGCACGATCAAATGTGGCAAACTTGGTATCATAACTTAGCACATGAAGTTGGCCATTGGTTAAATGTTTATCATATTTGGGCAAATGCAGGAGGAAATGGAAATAGTGTTTATTGCAGTTATGATGACTCTGTAGCAGACACTCCAAATACCTTTGGTAATTCCTTAAGAGATTTAGATAATTTTCCTGGTGTTGGTGCTGTTTCAAATTGTAGTACTAAAGATAATTATACAAATATGATGGACTATACATCTGCAACATATGCAATGTTTACCAATGGCCAAAAAGCACGTATGGAAGCGGCTTTAAATTCTAGTGTTGCAGAAAGGAACAACTTATGGTCTATTAATAATGTAATTACAACCTTGTATGGTTGTACAATTGGTCCAGATAGCGATAATGATAATATACCAGATATTTGTGATACTTGCCCAAACGACATTAATAATGATAGTGATGGCGATGGTGTTTGCGATAGTTTAGACTTGTGTAACGGGTATCCAGATGTTAACGTAGATAGCAATCCAGCATCTATGGATTCTTGTGATTCCCTTTTACCAATAATTGATTTTAGTACGCAAACCATTTTAACTTATGATGCTACTCAAGACAAAGGAGTTTCAGATGTTTATGATAATGGTGCTTCATTACATCTTTCCGTCAATGCATGGAAAGCTGTAGCATTAAATTATACTATTACACCAAATACAATAATAGAGTTTGATTTTAAAAGCACCATTGAAGGAGAAGTACATTATATAGGAATAGACGATAACTTGGCATTAGATCCCGTTTTAGCGTTTAAATTATTTGGATTCCAAACTGTTACAGCATCTCCAATTTACAGCTTAGATTATGAAAATTATTTAGATCAAGATCTGTATACATATAAACATTATTCTATTCCTATTGGAACCTATTATACAGGTAACGCACCATATTTATTTTTTTCTGCAGATAATGATACTTTTAACGAAGTTTGGACTAGTGGAAATTTTTATCCTGGTGGAGGAAGCTATAACGACGGAACTTCTTTTTTTAGAAATGTAAAAATTTATGAAAGCAATACATTATCTACTCCAGATATAAATGATGCTTCTGCGGAAATTGCTTTATATCCAAACCCAGTTAATGATGCATTTACAATTAAGTCTAATAATGTACCATTAACAAAATTGAGTATTCATGATATTAATGGAAGGTTTATAAAAACCATTAAAATTTCAAATAAGCAATCTGAAACCATAAATATTGAAGAATTTGCTTCTGGTGTTTATTTTGCTATAATAGAAACTAACAGTACTACAGTTGTTAAAAAGCTAATTAAATTATAAAGTAATATTTACTAAAACCCAAAACCACTTCAATTAAGAAGTGGTTTTTTTATTTCTAGTATTTTAAATTGTTTCTGTATTAGACTCTAAAACACTTATTTCTGCAGAAGCATCTACTTGGCGAACAATAGTTTTAATTGCTTCAACTTGTTTGGCATTTTTGGTAATTAAAATTAATTTCCCTTGCGAATCGTGGTGTATTAATTTAAATACATTTTTAGTATAAACCCTATGGTTTAA
>JBMZDY010000055.1:0-9384 GCA_049614585.1 Oceanihabitans sp. | reverse complement strand
TAAGTCAAAGATATTGCCTAAGTGCAATAAGGCGGGAATTAAGATCTTTTATTTGATCGGTAGTAATCATATTATATTTTTTTAACAAAATTAAAATTTATTGCTACTGGCAAAAATATATGCCGATTTATTTTATAGTTTTAACACAAAATATTTTTTATGACTATAGATTTACGAAGTGATACAGTAACCAAACCAACAAAAGGCATGCTTAGTGCCATGCTAAATGCAAATGTTGGCGACGATGTTTACAAAGAAGACCCTACGGTAAATAAGCTAGAAGCAACTATTGCAGAAATGTTTAATAAACCCAAAGCGCTTTTTTTTCCTACCGGAAGTATGGCAAATCAAGCAGCAATTAAACTACATACCAACCCAGGAGAACAAGTAATATGCGATAAATATGCTCATGTTTTTAATTTTGAAGGCGGAGGCGCTAGTTTTAATAGTGGTGTTTCTTGCAAACTTATAGATGGTAATCGAGGCATGTTTACTGCACAACAAGTACTAGAAAATATTAATCCACCAGACTTTTACCACAGTCCGTTAAGTAGCTTAGTTGCTATAGAAAACACAACTAATAAAGGTGGTGGTGCTTGTTGGGATTTTAATGAAATAGAAAAAATAAAAAAAGTCTGTACTAATAATAATCTAGGCTTTCATTTAGATGGTGCACGACTTTGGAATGCTTTAATTGCAAAAAAACAAGAACCAGATTCTTATGGCGCTGCATTCGAAACCATTTCTGTTTGTCTAAGCAAAGGGCTTGGTTGTCCAATAGGTTCGGTACTTGTAGGAGACGAAAAACTTATGGAAGGTGCCATTAGAATTCGAAAAATATTTGGTGGCGGAATGCGACAAGTAGGTTATTTGGCAGCGGCAGGTTTATATGCTTTAGAAAATAATTTTAACAGACTAGAAGAAGACCATAATAAAGCAAAAGAGCTAGAGTACAATTTATCGCAAGCATCTTATATAAAAAAGGTAGAACCTGTAGAAAGCAATATTGTTATTTTCGAATTGGTTAAAGAATATAACGAAAAAACTTTTCTTCAAAAGTTAGCCAAAAAAAATATTCACATTATTGGCATGGGAGACAACAAGTTACGTATGGTTACACATCTAGATTACACCAATAATATGCATGAAAAAGTTGTTAAAACTTTAACAGAATTGTAAACCAAGTTGCAAAAACATGCAGTTTGTCGGAAAAATAATCACTTAATCGAATTATTGTAGTAAGTGCAAAACTTTAATAAAGGAAGAGTTTGATATATTCTATTTTTGTTGGAAATTACAAGTAGTGCTATTTAATAATGAGTAGTATTTTAAAACATGTAAAATCTTTTTTTTAACCATTAAAATATTTAAAATGAAAAAAACCTTACTTACAATCTTATCTTTTGTTACCTGTATAGCAGTGTTTGCACAAGATTTGCCAACAAACCCAGAAACAGGGAAATGTTATGTGCGTTGTGTAACGCCAGACGTTTGGGTTAACCAAGATGTAACGATTCAAACATCTCCTGCGTATAAAAAACTTAGAACGGTTCCTGCACAATTTACAACAGAAAACATTACTGTAGTATCTAAAGTAGCTGGACAAAAATTAGAAGTTGTTCCTGCAACATATGGTAAAGAATCTTTCGAAGTAGTAACACAAGAAGCTTCACAACGTTTAATTGAGATTCCTTCTCAAGTAACTTCAGATTCTGAAGTAGTTGTAGTAAAAGAAGCTAGCTACAGCTTAAAAGTTGTACCTGCTGTTTACGAAAACAGAGATTTTGAAATAGTAACTCAACCTGCGTATCAAAAAATAGAAATTGTACCTGCTGTATACGAAACTCGCGATGTAGTAATTACAGTAAGCGAAGCTGGACAACGTCTAGAAGTAATACCTGCAGAATGGGGAACAGAAACACTTACTTATAAGAAAAGAGAATTTGGTTCTTCTATAAAAACGATTCCTGCTACTTTTAAGCCAGGATACGAAAGTATAGAAATTAAGCCTGCTTCTGCTAAATGGCAAATGAGTGATACTCCTGCTGCCGATTGCCAATCTAGCGATCCTAACGATTGTAGATACTGGTGTTATAAAGCAGTTCCTGCGCAAAACATTACTGTACCAACACAACTTTTAGCTGCAGATGCTTCTTATATTAGAACTCCAGATTGTGACGATAACACAAACAATGGTCCTTGTGGTCAAGCAACTTATACGAAAACTATTTTAGTATCTCCTGCTTCTACAAGAGTTATAGATATTCCTGCTGTTACAAAAACAATTAAGAAAACAGTAATGGTTACACCTCCTACAACTAGAGTTGTAGATGTACCAGAAGTAAGAAAAACAATGTCAAGAACTGTTATGGTAACTCCTCCTACTACAGTAAGAGTAGAGATTCCTCAAGTAACTAAAACAGTTAAGAAAACGCTTATCTCTAACGAAACTAGTAGAGTTGAAGGAATTCCTGAAGTAAGAAAAACTTTCTCTAAAACAGTTATGACTACTCCTCCTACTACAAGAGCTATCGATATTCCTGAGCAAACAAGAACACTTAAGTTAACAAAATTAGCTAAAGATTCGGAAGTAATTGAAGAATTAGTACCTTCTACTTCTCAAACTGTAACTAAAGAAGTATTACAAACAAAAGGTGGTTTAACTACATGGAAAGAAGTAGATTGTGAATTAGTACAATATAACGACTTGAACATTAACTGGAACTTAGGTTCTGCTACTTTAACTGGTGCTGCTAAATCTGAAATTGATGCTAAATTATTACCAGTATTAGCTAATGGTGTTTCTGTAGAGATTGCTTCTCATACAGATTCTAGAGGTTCTAAAGAAAGTAACCGTTTATTATCTGAAAGAAGAGCACAAGCAGTAACAAACTACTTAATTTCTAAAGGAATTAATTCTTCAAGAATTGTTTCTAATGGATATGGTGAAAACAGATTAACAAACCGTTGTTCTGATGGTGTTTCTTGTACAGAAAGAGAGCACTTAGCAAACAGACGTACACAGTTTAGAGTTATTAATCAATAATTAATACCTAAATCAATCGATTCTTAATACTTTAAGAAACGAAGAATTTAAAAGGTCGTATAATTTAATTTATACGACCTTTTTTATTTAATATAAAGTGAAATTTAAAATTCCTATTTCGATTTTTGCCCAACAAACTGTTGCTCTTTAATTTTAAAAAGCACATTAAATGTGGTTAAGCTTCCATATATTCTAGTAATATATTGTTGCAAATCTATTTTCTCGTTTTCTTCTAAATTACTGGAATTTACTTTTTGTTCCATAACTCGCAACCTATCTCTTACCATAGTAATTTTATGAAAAAACGAATCTATCGTTATTTCTTTACTTTTTAAATTGGTATCTTTTGGTTCTATAATTAATTTTCCACCTTTCCACTTATCTGCAATTGGTACAATTTCTGTAATCCCACTCCATTTCTTTAAAATTTGTACCAAACTAGTTTCTACATCAAAAAAACTAACGGTATCAACATCATCTTCGGCAGCTTCTATAACTTCAAAATCACTATGTATAGCAATCGTTTCTAAGCCATTATCTATAAAAGTTACCCAATACAATTCTGCACTAACGTTGGTAATTACTCCTTTTCCGTATTCATTATGGTTAATACGCGAACCTATTCCTAATATTTTCATACAAACTATTATACTTTTAAAAATTAATAAATTTAGATATACTTAAAGTATTTGCAATACGAATATATTCCTTAATTAAATAACTTTCAAAAAAACCAACAAAATAGCTATCTTCGCAACTTTGATAATCTATGTCTACATTTGAAGAAAATATTGAGGTTCAAGGTGCTCGCGTTCATAATTTAAAAAATATTGACGTTAGTATTCCTAGAGATAATTTGGTAGTTATTACTGGGTTGTCTGGTAGTGGGAAATCGTCTTTAGCATTCGATACTATTTATGCTGAAGGACAGCGTAGGTATATGGAAACTTTTTCGGCATATGCTAGACAATTTCTTGGTGGTCTAGAACGTCCAGATGTAGATAAAATTGATGGGCTTTCGCCAGTTATTGCGATTGAGCAAAAAACAACCAGCAAGTCTCCTAGGTCTACAGTTGGTACTATTACAGAGATTTACGATTTTTTAAGGTTACTATTTGCAAGAGCAAGTGATGCATACAGTTATAATACTGGCGAAAAAATGGTTAGTTATAACGATGCGCAAATAAAAGCGCTAATTATAGAAAGTTTTTCTAATAAACGTATTAATATTTTAGCTCCTGTAGTACGTTCCCGAAAAGGACATTATAGAGAATTATTCGAACAAATTGCAAAACAAGGTTTTGTTAAGGTAAGAGTAGATGGCGAAATAAAAGACCTTGTAAAAGGCATGAAGTTAGATCGTTATAAAAACCACGATATAGAAATTGTTATAGACCGTTTAAAATTGGAGTCTACAGCAGATAACGATAAACGCTTAACCGAAACCATAAACACTGCAATGTATCATGGTAACGATGTGCTTATGGTACTAGACCAAGACACCAACGAAACTCGATTTTTTAGCAGGAGTCTTATGTGCCCAAGTACGGGTATATCCTACCCAAATCCTGAGCCAAATAATTTTTCTTTTAATTCGCCAAAAGGAGCTTGCCCAAAATGCAATGGTATAGGAAAACTATATCAAATTAATGAAAGCAAGATTGTTCCAGACGATTCGCTTTCTATTAAAAATGGAGCACTTGCTCCTCATGGTCCAGAAAAAAATTCATGGATTTTTAAACAACTATATTTAATAGCACAACGATATAATTTTAAACTAAGCGACCCTTACAAAAGCATACCAAAAGATGCCAAACAAATGATATTTTATGGCGGAAAAGAAAAATTTAGCTTAGAAAGTAAATCTTTAGGAGTAAAAAGAGATTATAATATTGAGTTTGAAGGCGTAGCAAATTTTATTGAAAATCAATACAAAAACTCGGAAACAGCATCATTAAAACGTTGGGCAAAAGAATACATGGACAAAGTAGATTGTATTACTTGCAATGGTTCTCGTTTACGTCAAGAATCGCTATTCTTTAAAATAAACCATAAAAATATTGCCGAGCTTGCTAATAAAGACATTATAGATCTAGCAAATTGGTTTTCAGAATTAGACAAAAACCTAAGTACTACACAACAAAAAATTGCAGCAGAAATAATTAAAGAAATTAAAACACGTTTACAATTTTTACTAGATGTAGGTTTAAATTATTTATCGCTTAATAGAAGCTCTAAATCGCTTTCTGGTGGCGAAGCACAACGTATACGTTTAGCAACACAAATAGGTTCGCAGTTGGTTGGTGTACTATATATTTTAGACGAACCAAGTATTGGCTTGCACCAAAGAGATAACGAAAAATTAATAAATTCCTTAATAGCATTACGCGACATAGGGAACTCTGTAATTGTTGTAGAACACGACAAAGACATGATAGAAAGAGCAGACCATGTTATAGATATTGGTCCGCATGCTGGTAAACACGGAGGCGAAATAATAAGTGAAGGCACCCCAAAACAATTACTAAAGCATCATACATTAACGGCAGATTATTTAAACGGTACTAAAAAAATTGAAATTCCGAAAAACCGAAGAGAAGGCAATGGTAAATTTTTAGAATTAAAGGGCTGTACAGGAAATAATTTAAAAAATATTTCGGTAAAATTTCCTTTAGGAAAAATGATAGGCATTACAGGAGTTTCTGGAAGCGGAAAATCTACTTTAATAAACGAAACCCTCTATCCTATTCTAAACGCTCACTATTTTAATGGTGTTAAAAAGCCTATGCCTTATAAAAGTATTAAAGGTCTAGAAAACATCGATAAAGTAATAGATATTAATCAATCGCCAATTGGCAGAACACCTCGTAGCAATCCAGCAACATATACAGGCACTTTTAGCGAAATACGTAGCTTATTTTCTAAAATCCCAGAAGCCATGATTCGTGGCTATAAACCAGGACGATTTAGTTTTAATGTAAAAGGTGGTCGTTGCGAAACTTGCCAAGGTGGTGGTTTACGTGTTATTGAAATGAATTTCTTACCAGATGTTTATGTAGAATGTGAAACCTGCCAAGGAAAACGCTTTAACCGCGAAACACTAGAAATAAGATATAAAGGAAAAAGTATAAGCGATGTGTTAAATATGACAATTAACGAATCGGTTTCCTTTTTTGAACACATACCAAAAATTTATAAAAAACTAAAAACCATTCAAGATGTTGGTTTAGGTTATATTACCTTAGGGCAACAAAGCACTACCCTTTCTGGTGGTGAGGCACAACGCATAAAACTTGCCTCCGAGTTAAGCAAAAGAGATACTGGTAATACATTCTATATTCTGGACGAACCCACAACAGGCCTGCATTTTGAAGATATAAGAGTATTAATGCTAGTACTTAATAAATTAGTAAACAAAGGAAATACAGTGCTAATAATAGAACATAATTTAGATGTAATTAAAACAGTAGATTACATTATAGATATTGGTTATGAAGGCGGTAAAAATGGCGGCGAAATTATTTGCCAAGGTACACCAGAAAAAGTTGCAAAACATAAAAGTAGTTATACTGCTCATTTTTTGAAAAAAGAATTAAATTAGCCAGCTATATTTTTTTAAAATAGGAGTTTCTATTTTAAAAAAACACTTAATTAAAACAGTAAATATGAGAAAAGAAAAACACCATAAAGGTTGGAATGAAAGTAAAACAAACGATTCTTGGGCAATCTTTAAAATTATGGGTGAGTTTGTTAATGGTTATGAAAAATTAAGTAGAATTGGTCCATGTGTATCCATTTTTGGATCGGCAAGAACCAAACCAGAAGACAGATATTACAAGCTTACAGAAAAAGTTGCTACCAAAATTGTAGACCATGGTTACGGTGTAATTACAGGCGGAGGACCAGGAATTATGGAAGCTGGAAACAAAGGAGCTCATCTTGGAGGCGGTACCTCTGTAGGTTTAAATATAGAGCTACCATTCGAGCAACACGACAACCCTTATATAGACCACGACAAAAGCCTAGATTTCGATTATTTCTTTGTTCGTAAAGTAATGTTTGTAAAATACTCACAAGGTTTTGTTGTAATGCCTGGAGGATTTGGCACACTAGACGAATTATTTGAAGCAATTACTTTAATACAGACTAATAAAATTGAAAAATTCCCAATAATTCTTGTAGGTAAAGATTTCTGGGAAGGACTTTTCGATTGGGTTAAAGCAACTTTATTAGATAAATTTAATAATATTAGCGCGAAAGACTTAGACCTTATTCATTTAGTAGATACAGAGGACGAAGTAATAGAAATTTTAGATGCTTTTTATAAAGATTACGGCTTTAGTCCTAATTTTTAAAATCTCCCTTATAGCTTGAAAACTTATGAAAAAGAACGTTTTAATAGCATGCTTATGTTTAATAAGCTTAAACTCTTTATTTGCTCAAGATTCATTTAAAGTAATGTTTTACAATTTGTTAAATTTCCCTTATCAAACTAATGCTACAAATAGAATAAATGATTTAGAAGTAATTTTAAACGATTACCAACCAGATATCTTTATGGTTTGCGAACTTAATAATATTGAAGGAGCAAATTCTATATTACAGATGATTCAGCAAAATATAAATCCTAATTTTGCAATGGCTACATTTGTAGATAACACTTCAGACGATGCAGGAAGCGACCAAAACGATTTGCAAAATTTAATGTTTTACGACAGTAGTAAATTTAGTATCGATTCCGAAGCTATTATTTCTACAACAATTAGAGATTTTAACCATTACAAGCTAAAATTAAATACAAACAACCAAGTTGCAAGTCCTATATTTTTAGATTTAGTAGTTTGCCATTTAAAGTCTGCTAGTGGTACAACAAACCAGAACAAAAGATTGGCAATGGTGCAACAACTTACAAGCTATCTTAACAATATTCCTAACGATAGTTATGTACTACTAGGCGGCGATTTAAACCTTTACAGAAGTACAGAGCCAGCTTTTATAGAATTAACAAATACTACAAATAATATTACTTTTACAGATCCTGCAAATCGCTTAGGTAATTGGACATATGGCGATGCTTTTCTAGATGTTTTTACACAGTCTACTAGATCACAAACTGGAGGTGGTGGAGCTTCTGGAGGGTTTGACGATAGATTCGATTTTATATTGTCTTCTACAAATTTATTAGACTACTCTAATAATAGTGAATTGGTTTATAGCCCTAATACCTATCAAGCATATGGGAATAATTCGAATCAAAATTGCTATAATAAAGACATTAATTCTGCCGATTGCGATATAGATGGAGATATAAATACACCAGATTTTTCTTTACAAATTAGAAATGCACTTTATAATTTTAGCGATCATTTACCAGTTACACTAGAGCTACAATTAAACCAAACGTTTTTAAGTGTTCCAGAATTTAATGCTTCTAATTTTTATGAAATAATTGGGACTAATATTACATCTAATCAATTACATTTACGTGCTAATGCCAACCAAATTAATAGTAATAAACTATATATATACAACCCTTTAGGGCAAATTGTAAAAACAATTATTCTAGATAATACAGACAACCATCGTATTAATGTGTCGACTTTATCAAATGGGTTATATTATATTACAACTCCAAATCTAAATGTAGAACCTTTAAAGTTTATAAAATCCAATTGAAAGTTCGTTTATTAATTTTTTGCTCTTTTTTTATAAGCCTACTTAGCTTTAGTCAAGATACTATAGACCTTAAAGCTAGCTTCGATATTGCAAATAATCAAATTTATGTAAATCAAACTATACAATATAAAAATACTTCAAACCAAGTATTACATACTATATATTTAACCGATTGGAGTAATAGTTATTCAAAAAAGAATACTCCTCTAGGCAAACGTTTTGCCGAAGAATATAAAAATGATTTTCATTTTGCTAAAGAAACAGATCGAGGTGCAACTACCATTCAATTTATTAAGCAAAACCAAACGAATCTACATTATAACCGTTTGCCAAAACAAGCAGACATTATTAAAGTAAAATTAGACAAGCCTTTACAAGAAAACCAAAGCTATACTTTAAATTTAGAGTATGTAATTAAGTTGCCAAATAATAAGTTTACACGTTATGGTATAACATCGTTAAAAAATATAAACCTTCGCTATTGGTACATCACTCCTGCTGTTTTTAATGGCAAATGGCACTTATATAGTAACAAAGATTTAAACGATGCATTTGTACCAAAAGCTAATTTAAATTTTGAAATAAGTTTTCCTGAAAACTATATACTTACTACCGAATTAGATGAAGTAAATAAAATTACTAAAGATAGTATTACAACTGTT
>JBMZDY010000054.1:0-9617 GCA_049614585.1 Oceanihabitans sp. | reverse complement strand
TTATTTTTATATTTTTAGAAAAAATATATATAAATATATACACCATCTACAGCGGTTCTGCCGAAATTTAAAGAAGTAAAAAATCTCTAAAAATTCACAGTAGTTTATTCTATATTTTCTTTAATAGGGTTGATTTGCTCTAACTTATCTTTAATACGCTTTTTTTCTTCTGGGAAGAATCCTTGTGCTAATAGTAAAATACCAAAGCCTAATATTACTAGAGCTACTATTTTTTTAGTTTTAAAAATACGTCTTGGAGTTAATTTGTTTTTTAAGGTTTTTGCCGCAGCAATTTTTAATAAATCTACCACAAAATAAACGGTTAAAATGGTAACTAAAAACACCCAAAGTTCTTGTGATGTATTAGTTATAGAATTCCCAATTACTATAAAACCTAACCATCCTAAAAGCACACCAATATTAATAAAATTAAGTAAAAACCCTTTAATAAAAAGCTTTCCATAATTTTTTTTAAATTCTATTTTATGGTATTCTCTAACTATTTCTCGAAAAGACTTAGAGGTTTTTATAAAAGAAATAATACCGTAAGCGGTAAGTAAAACACCACCAAAAATTAAAAAACTTGGGTCGTCTTTCATTTTTTCTAATAGCTTACTAGTACTATAAAAAGCTACAACTATAAAAAAGATATCGGCTAAAATTACTCCAGAATCGAAGATTAATGCGCTTTTAATTCCTTTTGTTGCACTAGTTTCTAAAAGCACAAAAAATACTGGTCCTATGGTAAACGATAGAATAATACCAAAAGGGATTGCTTTTAAAATTGCATCGAGCATAAAAGTGAATGTTTCTAACAAATTTAAAAAAAAGTAGCTAGAACTCTATGTTTTAATGCTAGAATATATTCTTATTATTTAAGCTACTTTAACTGCTGTACCTGTTATAGAAATCATAATTAACCCGGTATTAGGAAAAGTTTCTAGGTCTATTTTTATACCAATTACTGCATTTGCATTTACTGCTATAGCATTTTTTTTAAGGTTTTGAAAAGCTGCTTCTTTTACTTCTTCTACACTAGATTCCATAGCATCGTAATACTTTTTCATATTAAAAGAAAAAGAAGCTTTTTTTGTATTTACAGCAACTCCTGTTACAATTCCTAAGTAATCGTGGACTTTATGTCCTTCAATAGTATTTGTTGTGGTTAGAATCATTTTTAAATATTTTAGTTTTTAAAAAATTGTTCTCGATACAATTCTCCTTTGTCGAATCAACTCGAACTGACGATGTTTGGTAATTAGTTGTTGTTATTTATAAAATGTTACAGATTGCTGCATCATGCTTTCTCGTAATAATAGTAAAAAGCAATGACATTTTTATTCTTCGTTTTTACCAATAAGTAAAAAATCTAAATGTTTTTTAACTAAATCTGCTTGTTTTACTTTTACTATTACTTCGTCTCCTAATTGGTACATTTTTTTTGAATTACGCCCAATAATAGCAAATTGGCTTTCGTCAAATTCATAATGGTCGTCTGTTATATCACGCATTCTAACCATTCCTTCGCATTTATTAGAAATAATTTCTACATAAATTCCCCAATCTGTTACTCCAGATATTACACCTACAAAATCTTGGTCTTGATGATCTTGCATGAATTTAATTTGCATGTATTTTATAGAATCTCTTTCGGCTTTTGTAGCTAAATATTCCATATTACTTGCATGTTTACATTTATCTTGATATGCTTCTTGGTTTACCGATTTTCCGCCATCTAAATAATGTTGTAATAAGCGATGTACCATTACATCTGGATATCTTCTAATTGGCGATGTAAAATGGCTATAATAACTAAATGCTAAACCATAATGTCCAATATTATTGGTTGTATACTCGGCTTTACTCATGGTTCTTATTGCAAGCGTGTCTACTAGGTTTTGTTCTTTTTTTCCGTTTACTTCTTGTAATAAATTATTTAAGGAAGAAGAAACCGATTTTTTATCTTTAAAATTTAGTTTGTAACCAAATTTAGAAACTACGCCTTGTAAAGCTGCTAGTTTGCTTTCGTCTGGCTCGTCGTGAACGCGATAAACAAATGTTTTTTTTGGGTTTTGTTTTCCAATAAACTCCGACACTTTTCTATTTGCTAGAAGCATAAATTCTTCTATAAGTTTATTAGCATCTTTTGATGTTTTAAAGAAAACGCCAACTGGATTTTTTGCTTCGTCTAAGTTAAATTTTACTTCTACTTTATCGAACGATATTGCTCCTGTTGCCATACGTTTGCTTCGCATTTTTTTTGCTAGTTGGTCTAGTTTTAATGTTGCAAATGCAATTTCTGGTGTTGTAGTATATGTTTTACCTGTAAGGGAAACTTCTGCTGGAATGGTATTATTTATTTGAGACTTTTCGACTACGCTCGAAGTGACATTTAGGTTTTTATTTTGTTCTATGATAGCTTGCGCTTCTTCGTAAGCAAAACGAGCATCCGAATAGGTTACTGTTCTACCAAACCATTGGTTTAATATTTCGGCTTTATTATTTATTTCAAAAACTGCCGAAAATGTATATTTTTCTTCGTGTGGTCTTAAAGAACAAGCGTTGTTAGATAGTACTTCTGGCAACATTGGTACTACTCTATCTACTAAATAAACCGAGGTTGCACGCTCGTAAGCTTCGTCATCTAAAACCGTTCCTTCTTGTAAGTAATGTGATACATCTGCTATATGAATTCCTACTTCGTAATTTCCATTTTCTAAAACTTGGAAAGATAAGGCATCGTCGAAATCTTTTGCGTCTTTAGGATCTATAGTAAATGTTAATACGTCTCGCATGTCGCGACGTTTTGCTATTTCGGTTGCTGTAATAGATGTATCTAGTTTATTTGCATAGTCTTCTACTTCTTTCGGGAATTCGTATGGCAAACCATAATCTGCTAGAATAGCATGAATTTCGGTATTATGTTCTCCTGCTTTTCCTAAAACTTGTAAAACTTTTCCGTTTGGTGAATCGGCTTTTTCTGGCCAATCTTCCATTTTTACTAGTACTTTATCGCCATCTTCGGCATTTTTCGTTTTGTTTATTGGCACAAAAATATCGGTTTTCATTTTGTTACCATCTACTACTACAAAAGCAAAATTCTTTTTTGGGTGAATTTGAATAATTCCTACATACTCGGTTTTTGCACGTTTAATTATATTGGTTATTTCACCTTCTAATTTACCTCGTTTTCTTCGTTTGTAGATATATAATTCTACTTCGTCGCCATTTAATGCTTTGTTAACATTGTTTGAAGCAATGTAAATATCGTCTGTAAATGCATCGCAAATTACATAACCATTTCCGCGTTGTGCAGCATCGAAAATTCCTGTGTGGTATTCTGTATTAACAATGGCTTTAAATTTACCACGTTCTACTTCTTCAATTTCTTGATCTGCTTTAAGTTTTGCTAGTTTTTTAATAATCTGGTTTCTGCTACTAGCATCGTTAACACCAAGTTTAGCAGCTATCTGTTTATAATTAAAAGCTTGGTTTCTATTTTTTTTTAAGATATTTAAAATAGTATTTGTAAGGTTGGAAATCTTGTTGTGGCTAGGTTTCCTGTGTTTCTTTTTTGTCATTTATTAATTGTAATCTATTGAATTTCTAAGTTATATGAAATTCGGTTATTATATAGCGTTTAAAGTGGAGAAATTTCGCTATTAGTTTTTACAAAGCTACGTTTTTAATATTAAATGTATGTTTACTTAAAGTTAATTTTAAAAAAAGTAGTTATCCACATATATATTCATAATCATCTTTTTCTTTTAAAATTTAAAAAAAATAATGATGGTTATTATAGCTTGTTAATAGCGGTATAACTTTTTAATGTTTTTATTTGTTTGTATAAATAATGCATTCTATTAACAGGTTATTAGTTTATTAAAAGCTTCATTTTTAATGGCTTTAATTTTACTATTAACAGTTGTTAATAAGTGTTATTTACAGATAAATTTTAATAAGTATTTTAATTTTTTGTGTTGGTATGTCTATTTTTTAGTTTGAAAACTTATCTGTAAAAAATTACTAACTTTTTTGGTGGAGTAGTTTATGTTTTTGCTTAAAAAATTAACTGGATAATCCTAATAATAGTTTTAAATAATTACCACGAGATATTAACAAGTAATGAATAATTAAAAAGTAGTAATTAACAATTAAAGAAATGAGGTTAATTATAAAGTGTCATTCTGAATGAAATGAAGAATCTCTAAAAATTTTATATTTAATAAAATAAGATTCTTCGCGCTGCACTTCGACTACGCTCAGTGTGACACTCTGAATGACAAAATAAAACACTTTTTATACAGTCTTTAAATTCATCTTACTATTTTTATTTTGTTACAAAGTAACTTATATAAATAGAGATTTAGTAACTTTATAGTCTAAATACAATATAAGATTTTCGACTTATCGGAAATAAAAAAGAATAATTTTATTATGAAAATATCTATCGGAAATGATCATGCTGGAACAGACTATAAATTTGCTATTTTAAAACATTTAGAAGCCAAAGGTTATACAGTAAAAAACTACGGAACAGATAGTATTGAAAGTGTAGATTTTCCAGATTTTGTACATCCAGTTGCACAAGATGTAGATTCTAAAAAAGCAACTTTTGGTATCTTAATTTGTGGTAGTGCAAATGGTGTTGCTATGACCGCAAATAAATACCAAAATATACGTGCTGGTATTTGTTGGATAAACGAAATTACAGCGCTTACTAGGCAACATAATAATGCAAACGTTATGTGTATTCCTGCAAGATATACTGCATTAGCACAAGCAATTAAAATGGTAGATACTTTTCTAGAAACTGCTTTTGAAGGCGGTAGACATGAAAATAGAGTTAATAAAATACCAGCAACTTCTTGTTAATACCAATCTAAAAATTGGCTATAAATGAGTCACTCGCATGCACATAATCACAACCATAATAACCTAAAAGGTAGAAACCTTATTATTTCTATTTTTTTAAATATACTTATAACAGTAGCACAAGTTATAGGTGGATTAATTTCTGGTAGTTTAAGCTTATTAAGCGACGCATTGCATAATTTTAGCGATGTTGTTTCTTTAATTATAAGTTATTTAGCAAATAAATTAACCAAAAGAAAAGCGTCTTTACATAAAACTTTTGGTTATAAACGAGCAGAAATTTTAGCCGCTTTTATTAATGCGGTTTCATTAATTATTGTAGCGGTTTTATTAATTATAGAAGCTGTAAAACGTTTTCAAAATCCGCAAGAAATTGAATCTAATTTAGTTATTTGGCTATCGCTTTTAGGTATTGTTGCTAATGGTTTTTCGGTTTTACTACTTAAAAAAGATAGTAAATCTAGTATGAATATGAAAAGCGCTTACTTGCATTTATTAACCGATATGTTAGCAAGTATAGCGGTTCTTGTTGGAGGGTTATTAATGAAATTTTACGAAATGTATTGGGTAGATAGCGTTTTAACTTTAGCTATAGCATTGTACTTAATTTGGGTAGGTTTTGATTTATTAAAAGATTCGGTTAAAGTACTTATGTTATTTACACCAGAAGCTATTCCTATTAAAAATATTGTAAAAGATATTCAGAAAAAAGAAGCTATAAAAAACGTGCATCATATACATGTTTGGCAACTTAATGAAGACGAAGTTCATTTTGAAGCACATGTAGATTTTAATTCTAATATTACATTATCTGCGTTCGATTGTATTTTGCAAGAAATTGAAGAGTTACTATTTAATAAATACCAAATTAACCACGTAAATATTCAGCCAGAATATGGTAAATGCGACGATAAAGATGTCATTGTTCAGGATTAAAAAATTCCTTATAAAAAAATAATATAGATTTATAAGATAAAGCACTTCGACTACGCTCAGTGTAACATTTTAATTAAAAAGATTAATATGTTTTATATTGTCAGTCTGAGCGCAGTCGAAGACCTATTAAAAAAAATCATGCTAAAAATAGAAACCAAAACCTTTAAAGAATTAAACACACAAGAGCTGTATAGTTTATTACAATTACGAAGTGAAGTATTTGTTGTAGAACAAGATTGTGTGTATCAAGATATAGATGGTAAAGACCAAAATGCTTTACATGTAATAGGTTATAAAAACAATAAAATTATTGCTTATACACGTATTTTTAAACCTGGTTTTTATTTTAACGAAGCTAGTATTGGCCGAGTTGTAGTTGCAAAAAACCAACGAAAGTATAAATATGGTTACGCAATTATGGAAGCTTCAATAAATGCAGTTTCTAGTTATTATAAGGAAACTACAATAAAAATTTCGGCACAATGCTATTTAATAAATTTTTATAATAATTTAGGTTTTAAAGAAATTGGTGAAACCTATTTAGAAGATGGTATTCCGCACATCGCAATGCTTAAAAATTAAGATTTTTTTTCGGCTACATAAGTAATTAATATTTCTACACGACGATCGAATTTAGGTTCGCCTCCTAAAGGAAATTTTCTTCGCATTCCTATATAACGCATACGTCTTTTACTAACTCCCTTTTTTAGTAAATAATTGTAAATGTATTTTGCTCTTGCTAGCGATAAATTACGTTGGTTGGTTTTTCTATTTACAGCATCTCTAGAGTTTTGTGTACAGCATACATGTCCTTCTATAGAAAAATAAATATTGTCTTGCTCTAATAGTATTTTAGCTATTTCCTGTAGTCTTGGTTTCGAGTCTTTTGTAAGTACTGCATAACCTGTTTTAAAGTATAAGTTTTCTAACCTTATTTTATCTCCTTTTACAACATTTCCATTTGCTATATCTTGTGTAGATTTTCTGTTTTTAGGCTTTTTAGTTTCTTTAGGTTTGTTAACAACGGTTTTATTTACTGGTTTAGGTTGTTTTTTGGTTACTATAATTTCTACTTTACGGTTAAGACCTCTTATTTTATCTATTTCATTTTCTTTAATTATTTTAAGTAAAATTTCACCTTTACCATCTACATTACTTATTAAAGATTCGTCCATTTCATTGTTAGAAAAAACGGTTTTAATAGCGTTTGCTCTTTTTTGCGATAGTGCTAAATTGTAGTTTTCGCTTCCTCTATCGTCGCAAAAACCATAAATAGAAATTTTATCTATACTTACGCCATCTAGGTTTGAAATAAATAAAAGCAACCTATTTTCTTCGGTAGATAAAACGTGGTAATCATCGGTTTCAAAATACACTTCGTGTGTTAATTTTTCTTGCGAAAAAACACTTAGTGTTATAAAACACAGAATTATATATGTAATTTTTTTACTCAAAGTTTACTTATTAAGGTTTTAAATACGATGCGTATTTTGTTGGATTTGCTAAAATATTTGTTGCGGTTTTAATTTCGTTATTATGTGTTTTATAATACTCGAATAACCCTTCGCGATACACATAACGCTTTACTATTTCGCTGGTTAATAATGCTATTAACTGGTTTTTATTATCGTCTAATGCTTTGTTTTTAGATTGTTTTATTGTGTTTATTAAGGTATTATAATCTTTTTTAATTGCTGTATCTAGTTCTTCTTTTTCGGCTTCTTGTAATGCTAATTCTAATGCTTTTTCGGTTTTGGTTTCAAAAGCAAAATCGCTATTGTTTATGTATTTTTTAAACGCTTCAAAATCGCTATTTGTAAATTCGAATTCTTGAATATTATCTATTTTATTTTTGTAATAATATTCGGTAGCAAAATTAAATATTAAAAAATCTTTTATTATCGCTTTGGTAATGGCAGAGTTTTTAATGGCAGCAATATCTTCATCTGGAAAAACGCCACCTCCATCAAAAACTTTCCTTCCGTTTTTAGTTTTAAATGCATTATAATTTTGCTTTTTAGTACGTACCGCATTTCCTTTATCGTCTCTATTCCAGTAATCTAATGCTTGTATACAGCGCCCAGAAGGTGTGTAATATCTAGAAATAGTTACTTTTAATTGTGTGCCATAAGTAAGTTTTTTTGGTCGTTGTACTAAGCCTTTACCAAAACTTCTTGTTCCTACAATTACCGCGCGATCTAAGTCTTGTAACGAGCCAGAAACTATTTCACTTGCAGAGGCACTAGAGCCATTTATTAATACTACTAATGGTATTTCTGTATCTAATGGTTCTTTGGTTGTATAGTAGGTTTTATTATATTTTTTTACTTTCGATTTTGTTGTTACTACCAACTGTTCTTTAGGTACAAAAAGGTTAACTATACTTATTGCTTCGCGTAATAAGCCTCCAGGATTACTTCTTAAGTCTAAAATAATTCGCTCTGCTCCTTGCGATTTTAATTCGGTTAAAGCACTTGCGGTTTGCGAAGTGGTTTTGGTGTTAAATTTACTTAAAACAATATAACCTGTTTTAGCATCTACCATAGAAAAATGTGGCACTGCATTTATTGTAATTTCCGATCGTTTTATAGCTGCTGTATATTCTTTTCCTTGTCTTACATAAACAATATTTGCTGTTGTATTTGTTGCACCTTTTAATAAATCGCCTGCGTTTTCTTTATAATCTGCTATGGTAATATTATTAATTTTTATAATCTCGTCTCCAGCTTTTAAACCTGCTTTATCTGCTGGGTAATCTTTATAAGGTTCAATTATTACAAGTTTATCTTTTAATATTCTAATATTAGCACCAATTCCTGTATAATCTCCTGTACGCCTTATTCGTTCTGCTTCTACGTCTTGTTCGTTATAAAAATTTGTATAAGGATCTAGATTAGTAAGCATGCTTTTAATAGCTGTATCCATTAATTCTGCTGGGTTGGTTTCGTCTACATAATTCATATTTAACTCCTTAAATAAGGTGGTAAATATTTCAATTTGTTTTGCTATTTCAAAAAAATCGTTTCTAAAAGCAGTTCCTGTAAAAAAGATGGTTGCGGCTAGAACCGGAATTATTATTTTCTTTTTAAATATGGTTTTCATGTTGTTCTTATTTATTAAGAATAGCTTTTAAAAACTTGTTAAACAATTTTATTGTTGCAGTTTCTACAGTGTGGTATTCTGGTTTTTCTTTACCAATGTACAAAATCATAAACGCAAATTGTGTATTTATGTTGTTAAAAACCGTTAATTTATTAAGCCGGTAAGCCTCTCGCATTAAGCGTTTAATACGAATTCTGTCTACTGCTCTTTTAAAATTTCGCTTTGGTACAGAAACTCCGGTTTTTGCTTTTACCGTTTCATGAAAGCTGGTTTCTAAAAATACCAGACGCAAAGGATATGCCGAAACCGATTTTCCTTTAGAAAACAATTCGTCGATTTGCTTTTGACTTTTAAGTTTTTCGGATTTGTTATAGGTAAATTTCATATTTGGTAGTAAGTATACAAAAATACCAATTACTAACCATAATCTTACATTTAATCATTTAATAGAAGTATGATATTCATCATGTTTTTAAACTACTACAATTTGTAACTTGATGAATTATAAAGCATTATTGTACATATTATGGGAAATTTAAACGTTACAAAACTTAGCAAAAAAAAAGACAAAGTAAATTATATTCACCAGCTTATTAAAGATATTGAAGCTTTAGAACTTATGATTGAAAAAGGGCTAATTGAAAAATCTCCTATTAGAATTGGTGCCGAACAAGAATTTTGTATTGTAGACAACCAATATTTAC
>JBMZDY010000053.1:0-9689 GCA_049614585.1 Oceanihabitans sp. | reverse complement strand
ATGATTTATTATAATTATTAACAATTACATCATCAATCAAAAAATGAACGTAGCTTGTAAATACCACAAAATTTAAATCATAACCATCTTTAAAATTAGAATTTTAGTATGTAACCTTTTAAAAATTCTAATATTATGAAAACGTTATTGTTTGGCTTATTATTTATAGGTTTCGCCAACCTAAATCACGCCCAAGTTCAAGAAGTTACACTAGCAAATGTTGTTATTTCTCCATTAAATGCTAGTTATTTAAATGCTGTTCACGACAGTAAAACTCCAGAAATTGTAAGGAAACTGGAAAACAAAGCTGCTCGATTTGACATTACAGAATCTCCTGTTTTTGACAAACAATTTGAAGCTTATGAAGTTATTTTTACTGAAAATGACAAAAACAGAAACTCTATTATTGCAACGTACGACTCTAATGGGAAAATTTTAAAATCGTACGAGAAGTTTAAAGATGTTTCTATTCCGCACACTGTAAGAAACGCTGTTTATAATAAATTTCCAGATTGGAAAATATTTAGCGACACTTATTTAGTTACCTATTACACAGGTAAAACTGCCAAACGTGTTTTTAAACTAAAAATTGAAAAAGACAATAAAAAGAAAACTTTAAAAGTAGATATAGATGGGAATCTTATTTAAAAGTATTTTTTTTAACTCTTAAAATTAAGAGGAATAAAAAAACGCAATCATAATTAATGATTGCGTTTTTAATGTATATAATTTCATTGAGATTCCTCGACTACGCTCGGAATGACAATTTGTAATTACTTCACTTCTTCGAAGTCTACGTCTTCTACGTCGCTTTCTTCTTTAGTTTCTGTTCCTGCATCTGCTCCTGCATCGGCACCTCCTTGTGCTTCTGCTTGTGCTTTATACATTTCTTCAGAGGCAACTTTCCAAGCTTCGTTTATTTTATCTAAAGCTGGTGCTATTACTTCTAAATCTTTTGTTTCGTATGCTTTTTTAAGTTCTTCTAAAGCTGCTTCGATTGGTGCTTTTTTATCGTCAGATAATTTATCACCAAATTCTTTTAATTGTTTTTCGGTTTGAAAAATCATTGAATCCGCTTCGTTTAATTTTTGAGCGCTTTCTGCTGCTTTTGCATCTGCTTCTGCATTTGCTTCGGCATCTGCTTTCATTTTCTGAATTTCCTCTTCAGTTAAACCAGAAGATGCTTCTATACGAATATCTTGTGTTTTGTTTGTTGCTTTATCTGTAGCAGACACTTTAATAATTCCGTTTGCATCAATATCAAAAGTTACTTCAATTTGAGGAACACCACGTTGTGCTGGTGGAATATCACTTAAATGAAAACGACCTATTGTTTTATTGTCTGCTGCCATTGCACGCTCTCCTTGTAATACGTGTATTTCTACAGATGGTTGATTATCTGCTGCGGTAGAGAACACTTGACTTTTCTTGGTAGGAATAGTTGTATTTGCTTCTATAAGTTTTGTCATTACATTACCCATAGTTTCAATTCCTAGAGATAAAGGTGTTACGTCTAAAAGTAATACATCTTTTACATCTCCAGTTAATACACCACCTTGAATTCCTGCTCCTAAAGAAACTACTTCGTCTGGGTTTACACCTTTACTTGGTGCTTTTCCAAAGAATTTTTCTACTGCTTCTTGTACAGCTGGAATACGTGTAGATCCACCAACAAGTATTACTTCGTCGATATCCGATTTTGATAAACCTGCTGCTTTTAATGCCGTTTGGCAAGGTTCGATAGTACGTTTTACTAAATCGTCTATTAATTGCTCGAACTTTGCTTTTGTTAAGGTACGTACCAAGTGTTTTGGTCCACTTGCAGTTGCAGTAACGTAAGGTAAGTTAATTTCGGTTTGTGCAGAAGAAGATAATTCAATCTTTGCTTTTTCAGAAGCTTCTTTAATACGTTGTAAGGCCATTGGGTCTTTACGTAAATCGATACCTTCTTCAGCATTAAACTCATCTGCTAACCAATCGATTATTTTTTGGTCTACATCGTCACCTCCTAAGTGTGTATCACCATCGGTAGAAAGTACTTCAAATACACCATCTCCTAATTCTAGGATAGATACATCGTGTGTTCCTCCACCAAAATCGAATACTACAATTTTTTGGTCGGTACCTTTTTTATCCATTCCATAAGCTAGAGCTGCAGCAGTAGGTTCGTTTATAATACGTCTTACTTTTAAGCCAGCTATTTCTCCTGCTTCTTTTGTTGCTTGACGTTGTGCATCGTTAAAATAAGCAGGAACTGTAATTACTGCTTCGCTAACATCTTGCCCTAAATAGTCTTCTGCAGTTTTCTTCATTTTTTGAAGAATCATTGCAGACAATTCTTGAGGTGTATATAAACGACCATCAATATCTACACGAGGTGTATCGTTATCTCCTTTTACAACAGTATACGGTACACGTTCTGCTTCGTTTTTAGATTCTGAATATTTATTACCCATAAAACGTTTTATAGAATATACCGTTTTTGTTGGGTTTGTAACTGCTTGACGCTTTGCTGGGTCACCAACTTTAATTTCACCGCCTTCTACAAAAGCGATAACCGATGGTGTTGTTCTTTTACCTTCTGCGTTTGGGATTACAACTGGTTCGTTACCTTCCATAACAGAAACGCAAGAGTTGGTTGTTCCTAAATCGATTCCAATAATTTTACTCATAATTATATTGTATTGTTTGTTTTTTTTATTTGTGATGTATATGGCAAGGATTATGCCATGCAAAAAAATATGACAAGGTGTCATTAATTCGCTTTCCAAACAGGAATTTCGCTAGTTATTTGGCGCTTTTATAAATTTGCTTATCCAATAATTTTCAAGGATTAATAGTATAGGCATTGCAACAAATTACTTTATATTTGCCTTTACAAAATTATGTAATAAATGGAATGTATTTCGGTTTTCGATATGCTTAAAATTGGTGTTGGTCCTTCTAGTTCCCACACTTTAGGTCCTTGGCGTGCTGCCGAGCGTTGGATTAAAGAATTAAAAACCAATAACACCTTCGATAAGGTGGAAAACATTCAAGTAGATCTTTACGGTTCGCTTTCCCTTACCGGAAAAGGTCATGCTACAGATTATGCGGTTATGTTAGGTTTATGTGGTTATGACCCTGAAACGATTCCTACGGAAAAAATTCCTGAAATAATTGCTGCTATTCAAAATACAAATTCTTTACTTTTTAATAACGAAAAAACACTGCCTTTTACACCTTCTGAAAATATAACTTTTAACAGAAAGTTTTTACCTTTTCATTCTAACGGATTAGTATTTTCTGCACGAATTGAAGGAAAACAAAAAAAATCTACTTTCTATTCTATAGGTGGAGGTTTTGTTGTAAAAGAAGAACGAAAAAATTCGAAACGTAATTTTGAGATTAAATGTTCGTTTCCCTACCCTATTGATAAAGGCACCGAATTACTTCAATTTTGTAAAGATTTAAACCTACCTATTTCGCAAGTCGTTTTAGAAAACGAAAAATCGATTCGAACTGTTGCAGAAATAGATAACGAATTAAAACGTGTTTGGGATACCATGTTAGAATGCATGTATATTGGTTGCCATACCGAAGGGAATTTACCTGGCGGACTAAATGTAAGGCGTCGTGCTTTTGATATGCACCAAAATTTAAAAGGAGAAACACCTTATGCCAATCCTGTTGAATGGATTTATGCCATACGAAATACCGAAGTAAAGTTTCGACAAATATTAAAATGGGTAAGCTGTTTTGCGCTATCTGTAAACGAAGTAAATGCATCGCTAGGACGCGTTGTTACTGCGCCTACAAATGGTAGTGCTGGCGTAATTCCTGCCGTATTAATGTATTATTTAGTAATAGAAAACCACGATGGTAATTTTGAAGACATTAAAAAATTCTTGCTTGTAGCTGGCGAAATAGGCAGTATCTTTAAAAAAGGTGCTACTATTAGTGCTGCCATGGGAGGATGTCAAGCAGAAATTGGTGTAAGCTCTGCAATGGCTGCTGGTGCACTTACCGAATTACTTGGTGGCACACCAGAACAAGTTTTAATTGCTGCAGAAATTGCTATGGAGCACCATTTAGGACTTACCTGCGACCCAATTGGTGGTTTGGTACAAATACCTTGTATAGAGCGTAATGCTATGGGAGCAATAAAAGCAATAAATGCTGCAGAATTAGCTTTAGATACCAACCCAGAAAATGCAAAAGTTCCTTTAGATAAGGTGGTTAATACCATGTGGGAAACTGCAAAAGATATGAATTCGAAATACAAAGAAACTAGTGAAGGCGGTTTAGCTATAGGTGTAAATATGGCAGATTGTTAATATATAGAAATATTGAAATAAAAAAGACTCCGAATAATTCGGAGTCTTTTTTTAATGTATCGATTAAATAGAGTTTATAACTTATAAGCGTATCCTAAAGAAAATAATACACTTCCTATTCTACTCTCGCCAAAATCTGAATTTTCTTGAATTTTAATAAAACCATAGGTTCCACGAACTTCAAATAAAAACTCGGAGTGTTTAGAAATAGATTTACTAACACCAACACCAGCGATAGCACCAAAATTAAAGTTTTTAATATTATCTTTTATGTCTGTTTTAGCATCAAAAGGTAAAGGGTTATTCCCGCCATATTCTGGTGGTAATGGTATTGGCATATCGCCATCTTCGTCTGCATAAAGTCTAGAAGAACCACTGGTTTCTTGTTCGGCACCAATTAAAAATCCAAAATAAGGACCTACATTTCCAAAAAATCGCCAGTTGCTACCAAAGGTCATTTTTGCAAGAATAGGAACTTCTAAATATTCTAGAGCGGTTCTATTATCGAAATCTGCGTAAAATACGGTTCCTGGAGGTGCTAATCCTGGAGGCATTTGATCGGCAGGAACTGGTTGTAGCCCATTACGTTCGCCTCCTTTTACGGTATAGTTTAATTCTAACTGAAGGGATAATTTTTCATTAAGACCATAATCTACAAAAATACCTGTTTCGTACGATGCATACGATTTAAAGTCTTTTGCATAAATATTATCGGAATTATCGGAAAGCGATGGTAAACTTAAACCGCCTTTTACACCAAATTTAATACCTTTTTCTGGTTTTTCGGCTTCGGTTTCCTGCGCATGCACTACTATACATAGTAGCAATGCTAAACTTGTAAAAATTCTTTTCAAAATAGGATATGTTTTAGTTAATTACTCAAATATGGAATATTTTTAAGCAAAAACCTAATTTTTAGCCTTTTGGTTTAGTATAACTCCTACTCTATTTTGTAAGAAATTTAATAAAATTCATCTTTGTTTTCTTTCCAAAACCAACCATTATTCTTGGCAAGATTTCCTTCTTCTAGTGTCTATTAAATAGATAATTTTCCAGGTTCCGTTATCGTTAAACAACTGAAAAGAATTTACACCACAATGACTAAAATTTCCGTTAAACCAAAACTCGTAAGTGGTCCAAGCATTTGCCATATTACCATCTACTTGTATACTAAAATCTAATAAACGCTCGTCCCATTTCTGGTCTGCTGGTCGGTTTGCAATTGCAGTAATAAGTTTAGAAGAGTCTTCGGTAACCAGTATATCTTTTCCTTCTTTATTTTTAAAAGCGGTTTGGGTTACAAACTTATCGACCATAACCGATTTCATTAACAAAGTATCTCCTTTATGAAATCCTTCAAAAAAAGTTTCAATTGTTTTTTTAACTTCTAATTCTGCTTTGGTTTCTTGCGCTACAATGCTTCCGGTAATAAGCATTACAACAAATAGTATAATTCTTGCCATAATTTTTTATTTTGTACTAATTTAAATGAAGATTTAATCTTTTCTATTCCAATAAAGAAAAGTTTAACATTTATGCGCTTAATTTATTACATTTACAATCCAATAATTTATAATTAAACAGATGTCTGTAGCAAAAAAACAATACAAGAGAATTACGGTTAAAACCTTGGTTGATATGAAGTCTAACCACGAAAAAATATCGATGCTTACTGCTTACGATTATACCATGGCAAAAATTGTGGATGGCGCTGGTGTAGATGTAATACTGGTTGGCGATTCTGCCAGTAATGTAATGGCAGGTCACGAAACAACGCTACCAATTACGTTAGACCAAATGATTTATCATGCATCGTCTGTTGTACGTGCTATAGATCGTGCTTTGGTAGTTGTAGACTTACCGTTTGGTACTTACCAAAGTGACCCAAAAGAAGCTTTACGTTCTGCTATTCGAATTATGAAAGAATCTGGTGGACATGCTGTAAAAATGGAAGGTGGCAAGGAAATTAAAGAGTCGATAAAACGAATTTTAAATGCTGGTATTCCTGTTATGGGACACTTAGGACTTACGCCACAATCTATTTATAAATTTGGTACTTATACGGTTCGTGCAAAAGAAGAACAGGAAGCGGCTCAGTTAAAATCGGATGCCAGAATGCTAGAAAAAGCAGGATGTTTTGCTATAGTTTTAGAAAAAATACCTGCAAAATTAGCCAAAGAAGTTGCCGAGAGTATATCGATTCCTGTAATTGGTATTGGTGCTGGTAATGGTGTAGACGGTCAAGTTCTGGTACTGCATGATATGATTGGGATGACGCATGAGTTTAACCCTAGATTTTTACGTCGTTATATGAATTTATATGAAGATATGACAAGTGCTATTTCGCAATATGTTGGCGATGTAAAGAGTAGAGATTTTCCTAATGAGGACGAGCAATACTAATGTACATAGTGTACTAATATCTATTAAAAGCTTTATCGTTAATATACGTGTCTAAAATTCTTTCTAATAAAAGTAACTTACAAGTCGTTTACGAAGACAACCACTTAATTGTGGTTAACAAGCGTGCTGGCGATATTGTACAAGGCGATAAAACTGGTGACAAGCCTTTAAGCGATGTTGTTAAAGAGTACCTTAAAGTAAAATACAACAAGCCAGGAAATGTATATTTAGGTACAGTACATAGGTTAGACAGACCTACAACGGGAATGGTAATTTTTGCAAAAACTAGCAAGGCATTACCAAGGTTAAACAAGCTATTTGTTTCTAAAGACATACAAAAAACCTATTGGGCAGTTGTAAAAAACCAGCCATTAAAACCTAACGACACACTAATACATTGGTTAAAAAAGAACCCTAAAAATAATAAATCGAAAGCTTATATAAAGGAAGTAGCTGCAAGTAAAAAGGCTATTTTACACTACGAAACACTAAAAAAGCTAGACAATTATTATTTATTATCGGTAGCATTAGAAACCGGAAGGCATCACCAAATACGAGTACAATTATCGAGTATTGGTTGTAGTATTAAAGGGGATTTAAAATATGGTTTCGACCGAAGTAATAAAGACGGAAGCATACATTTACATGCAAGACAAATAGCGTTTGTACATCCTGTTTCTAAAAAAAGCCTGCAGCTTATTGCGCCACTTCCTAAAGATCCTATTTGGGATGCATGTACAAATTTGTAAAATACAAAGCCTAACTACCAATTAGCTTTTTACATAAAATAATGCCATTATAGCTACAACCAAAGCATAAACTGCACTTACTTGCCAAGAAAGGAAAACACCTATTAAAGCAAGCAGCATAAAAAACCAAAGCGGAAACAAGGTAATATAGACTGCAAACCTAAAGGTAGCGACAAATTCTATTTCTTTTATTTTAGGCTTTACTATTCTCTTCCATATTAAAAAAGGAATACAAAAATTTACAAGCAGTATCAATTTTAGTAAGGTTTTAAAAACCGATGGCTTTGCTATTGTATGCTGTTTGCAATTTTTATAATTGGAAGCAATACAAGTATTTACCGATTCTGGGTTTAAAAAATTTACTGGAATGCTATTTAATTTTTCAATATTTTCAGAATAATTTTCGGCAGGAATATGTGTAGTTAAAGAAGAAATTGCTTGGTGCACATCTGCTTTTAAAGCAATAACAGCTTTGTTTTTATCTAGCGAAAGGTATTGTTTTGCTGCGATAGGTTTTCCGAAGAAAACAGCAGAAGCATCTACAAATTTTTCGGCTTTAGTATAATTAATACCAACGGGAACAATTTGTAAATCGGTTTCGGGATATTTTTCTAAAGTTTCAAAAATAATTCTGGTAAAGCCTTTACTTAATGGTCTAACGGTTCTATTAATATGGTGGTTTCCTTCTGGAAAAATAACCACTGCTTTTTGTTGTTTTAGAATATAAGTACAGGCCGAAAAAATAGAATTATTATTACTAATACGACTCCAACCATCGCGTATACGATACACAGGAAGCATTTGTAAGCTACGCAATAATTTAGCTATTATTGGTTTATTAAATACCGAAGCACGCGTTAAAAAGTGGCAAAACCTTCCAGATTTTGCAGCAATTAATAAAGGATCTATAAGTGCATTTTGGTGATTACTTAAAAACAAAACTGGTTTGTTTTTTGGCACATTATTTACGTGGTGCACCGTAAAGCTTTTGTAGTAGCAAAAAAGCCCAAGCCGAATATAGCTTCTTATAAAATGTAGCCAGAGTTTTTTCACGCTGTTTTAGTTTTTGTTTTGGCCGACCAATAAAAGGATAAGCATAAACCAGAAACGATATGCCAAATTCCCCAAAAGGCTGCTATTAGTGCCATACCTCCTAGCCCATTAAAAAAGGTAAATATTAGCAAGAGTCCTAATCCAGAGTTTTGAATTCCGGTTTCTATGGCTAATGTTTTTTGATTTTTAAACGATAAACCAAAAGCTTTAGCAACAAAAAAGCCCAAGGCAATTGCTAGAATATTATGGCTTATACCAATAAGTAACACGTTATGAATATACGTATTAAAGATATCTACATTATTAGAAAAAGCGATAATTACAATGACTACAAAAACAAGAATAGAAAAGGGTTTTAGTATTTTGGAAAGTTTTTGTGCTAATACGGGAAACTTACTGCGAATAGCCATTCCAATTACTAGCGGAATTCCTAAGATGAGTAGTACTAATTTTACCAATTCGAAAAAATTAAGCTCTACATCTTGTAGTAATAGTGCTGTTGGTTGGTATAAATTGCCATAAAACTGAAAATTTAAAGGCGTAAAAAGCATTGCCAAGAAAGTTGCAAAAGCGGTTAAACTTACCGATAGTGCTGTATTACCTTTAGCAAGGTGTGTCATGAAGTTCGATATATTTCCGCCAGGACAAGCGGCAACCATAAGCATACCAAGCGCAATACTAGGTTGTGGTTTTATAATTAAAACAAAAATATAGGTTATAAAAGGCAGCAATACAAATTGCGAAAGGATTCCTAGAATTACTAGTTTTGGTTGTTTAAAAAGTTGTTTAAAATCGGTTGTAGTTACACCAAGGGCAACGCCAAACATAACAACAGCAAGCGCTAGGTTTAATACCCAAAGTCCGTTGGTATCGAAATTTATTTGTACAGCATCTAGTTGGTTCATATTTAAGAAACTACGGTTCCGTTTTTCACATTAGTTTCTGGATTTAACAAAAACACATCTTTGTTTTGCACAGCACCAAGTACGAGGCATTCGCTATTAAACTTCGCGATTTGTTTTTTTGGAAAATTTACTACTGCAACTATTTGTTTGTTTAGCAAATCTGTTTTTTTATAAATACTAGTTATTTGTGCCGACGATTTTTTAATTCCTAAAGCACCAAAATCGATTGTTAGTTGGTAAGCAGGTTTGTGTGCTTCGGGAAA
>JBMZDY010000052.1:0-9719 GCA_049614585.1 Oceanihabitans sp. | reverse complement strand
AAGACAATAGTTATGATGTTTTGGTACAAAAAGGAATCTCGTCTAAAAAAGTAGATAAAGGTTGTTTAATACTAAATCAAAAAGATACCGAAGGCAATATTATTTTAAGTGTAGACAATAACAGCTACGATGCGCAATATTGGTTAGAAAAGTTTTTAAATATTAAATATGCCGACGATATGAATAACCACACACATAATTATCTAGATATGTGTAGTGAGTTCTCTTCAGAAATTTTAAAAACCAGTTATGGCGAACAAGAGCGCAACATATTTCTTGCAAAAACTATAGACTACTTTAAGGAAAACGAAATTATAAATGTAGAACGTTTTAAAGAAGAAGTATTTACTGAAGAAAAACACATACAACTATTTGAAGATTTTAAAAAAGAATACGAAGGCGAACAAAACGTACTATTGCGTAACCAGTTTGATCTAGCTGAAGCAGTTGTAAAAAAAGATAAAAAGAAAATTAAAACAGATATTAAACTAGATACAAATATTGCCATTAAACTAGATATAGATGCTCCAGATGCAGCACAAGAATACCTAGAACGTGGGTACGATGAAGAGAAAAAAATGCATTATTATAAAGTGTTTTTTAATGCAGAAGGCTAAACCAAATTAGCCATACTAAAATCGGGAAACTTACAACAACCGCTTAATATTAGCATAACTGTTTTGCAATGCATTATTAACCTGTTTAGCATCAAGCCATTCTACCTTAGTAATACCTTCGTTTTCTTGAGGATATAATTTACCAGAAAAAGAGGTTTGCATTTCAAACCAATAGGTAATTTTAATTTTATATTTCCCATTGCGTTTAAATATGTGATAGGTAGTTTCTAATGGTTTTACAATTTTTAAACCAGCAACACCAGTTTCTTCAGCTACCTCTCGAAGTGCTGTTTCTTCAATAGTTTCAAAAGTTTCTGTTTTTCCTTTAGGCAAATCCCATTTCCCATTTCTAAAAATAAACAATACTTCCTTTTTATCGTTAAATACTTTTCCGCCACCAGCAACTACATTAGGCAAAAGTTTTAAAAATTTTTTTAGAAGTTTTTCTGGGCTTTTATGTATTAATCTAACGGCTTCTAAAGAAGTGTTATTTAACTCCTTTATTACCTTTTCAATATTAACAGTATCTAGCAAATAGCATTTAAAACCATTTTCTTTTTCCACAATATTGGTAAGCAAAATTGGTTTGTTATTTACAAAAACAGTATACATATTTTTACTTGGTTTGGTTTTGTAAAAATATCATTTTTTTACACAAATCAAACACAGTTAAATTAAAATTATACGTAGATTTGCAACTATGATTTTCAATAAAGAAACCGCAAAAAAAAACAGCCGAAGTTTTACTTCAAGTGCATGCGATAAAACTAAACCCAACCGAACCATTTACATGGGCTTCGGGTTGGAAATCGCCAATATATTGCGATAACAGGATTCTTCTATCTTTTCCACCAATTCGTAATTACATACGCGAAACAATGGGAAAGCACATAGAAAAAACTTATGGCAAACCCGATGTAATTGCTGGTGTAGCTACAGGTGCAATTGGCATTGGTATTCTAGTAGCAGAATATTTAGGTTTACCTTTTGTATATGTTCGTCCAGAAGCAAAAAAACATGGCAGACAAAACCAAATTGAAGGCTTTATTGAAAGCGGTCAGAATGTAGTTGTTGTAGAAGATTTAATAAGCACTGGAAAAAGTAGTCTAAACGCAGTTCGCGCACTAAAAGAAGCAAACACCAACGTAAAAGGAATGGTTGCTATATTTAGTTATGGATTTGAAATAGCAAAAGAAAATTTCGAAAAAGAAAACGTAACCTTAAACACCTTAAGTAACTACGAAAGTTTACTAGAACAAGCACTAGACACAAAATACATATCCGAAAAACAAGTAGAAACATTATCGAATTGGAATGCAAACCCAAGCGAATGGAACGCTATTTGATATTATAAAAAAAGTTGCTATTTTAACAGCAACATTAAAATATACAATAAAACTCAATTATGAATTTACAATCTCCTCAGGTAACTATAGAAAAAACAGCTCAAGAATCTTTCAACTTTTTAAGCGATGTAAAAAATTTCGAATGTTTAATGCCAGAAAACATTAGCAAATTTGAAGTTTTAGACGAAAATAAATTTTTATTTGCATTAAAAGGAATGCCAGAAATTGTTTTAAAAAAGAAAGAAGCTATTGCGCCAAACAAAATTGTACTAGGTGCAGCAGGAGGTAAATTAGACTTTGCACTTACAGCCAATATAAAAGAACTTAGCGAAACATCTAGCGAAGTACAATTGGAGTTTTCAGGTAAATTTAATGCCATGATGGGCATGATGATTAAAGGACCTATTACTAAATTTATTGAAACATTGGCTAGTAATATGCCAAACTCTATTTAATACATTAAGGAAACTTCTTTTAAATCGAATGCTTTAATTTCTGCGTCTTCTACAAGAATTTGTAGTTTACCACTGTTAGATACCGATTGAATAATTCCTGTAAATATAAAACCAGTTGCATCTTTAAATGTAGCTGGTTTATTTTTTTTAAATAAGTACAGCGCATAATTTTTTTGAATTTCTGCTACATTATTAGCTTCTAAAATCTGGAAATATTTTTTTATATTTTCCATACATTTTACTAATACCTCGTCTCTATTAAAAGGTTTTCCTGCTATATTAAAAAGAGAAGTTGCTTGTGGTAAATTATCAAATGCTTTTTGGTTTACATTTATACCAATTCCTATAATAGAATTTTTAAACCTATTATTTTTTACACTATTTTCTATTAAAACACCACATATTTTTTTGTTTTCTGACAAAATGTCGTTTGGCCATTTTATTTTTAATTTAGGAATACCAAAACTTTCTAAGGTTTTTACAATAGCAATAGCAACCGTCATACTAATAAAAAAATGCTGTTCGAAATTCACAAAAGAAACATCTTTAAACACACTAAACATTAGGTTTTCTTCAGGATTCGAGCTCCATGAAGTTCCCATTTGCCCACGCCCATTTGTTTGGAAATCACTTTGCACAACCGTATAATCTACTAGGCTATCCTTTAGGCTTAATTCCCTTAAATAGGTGTTCGTAGAATTGGTGGCATTAAGTTTGATTATATGCATTATAATAACAATTTTCCTTTATGTAAAATCTTATATATTTTTAACAGTATAAAGAACTAAAAAAATAATAACTTTGCATAAAATTAAAACAATTTAATGGCAAATAAACAAAGTAATACAGACCTATTAATAACAACCATATTAGCAGGTATTGAAGATGTAAAAGGAAACGAAATAAACATTCTAGATTTACGAGAAATTGAAAATACGGTTTGCGATTATTTTATAGTTTGCGAAGGGAGCTCTAATACCCAAGTAAGCGCCATTGTAAATTCTATACAAAAAAAAGTTAGCAAAGACATTAAAGACAAGCCTTGGCATATAGAAGGTATGGATAATGCCGAATGGGTTTTAATGGATTATGTTAACGTAGTGGTTCATGTTTTCCAGAAACACATAAGAGAATATTATGACATTGAAAGCCTTTGGGGAGATGCAAAAACCACAACAATAGAAACCAATTATTAAAAAAATTCATGGCAAAAGACATAAAAAACAAAAATCCAAAAAATAAAAAACCAAAATTTAATCCGTATTGGATTTATGGAGGTATTCTAGCAATATTTATTGCTATGCAATTTTTAGGAGGCAATTCTTTTCAAGATTCTAAAACAATAACTCCTTCTCAATTTTTTCAATATGCCGAAAATAACGATGTAAAAAAGATTGAAATTATAAATAGACATCAAGCTAAAGTTTATTTAACAAAAGAAGCACAAGAAAAGGAAATTCATAAAAAATCGAAGCAAACTAGTATTTTGCCTACCACATCAAAAGCACCTAATTACACTTTTGAGATTGGAGATTTATCAAATTTCGAAAACGATTTAAAAGCAATAAATAAATACGATATATTAAGTAATAAAACCGAGTCGAATGCTTGGGGCGATTTATTAATTGGCCTAGTACCTTTTATTTTATTAATAGGTGTTTGGATATTTATTATGCGACGTATGTCTGGTGGAGCTGGTGGTGGAGCTGGTGGACAAATTTTCAATATTGGAAAATCTAAAGCAAAATTATTCGACCAAAATACAGAAGTAAAAACATCGTTTAAAGATGTTGCAGGATTAGAAGGCGCTAAAGAAGAAGTACAAGAAATTGTAGACTTTTTAAAGAACCCAGAAAAATACACTTCATTAGGAGGAAAAATACCAAAAGGAGCATTATTAGTAGGTTCTCCAGGAACAGGAAAAACCCTTTTAGCAAAAGCAGTAGCAGGCGAAGCCAAAGTGCCATTTTTCTCGCTATCTGGATCCGATTTTGTAGAAATGTTTGTTGGTGTTGGTGCATCTCGTGTACGCGATTTATTTAAGCAAGCAAAAGAAAAATCTCCAGCAATAATTTTTATTGACGAAATTGATGCCATTGGTCGCGCAAGAGGAAAAAACGCTATGTCTGGAAGTAACGACGAACGCGAAAACACCTTAAATCAATTATTAACTGAAATGGATGGTTTTGGTACAAACACAAACGTAATTGTACTTGCTGCAACAAACAGAGCAGATATATTAGACAAAGCACTTATGCGTGCTGGACGTTTTGACAGACAAATTTTTGTCGATTTACCAGATGTTCGCGAACGTAAAGAAATATTTGAAGTTCATTTAAGACCTCTTAAAAAAGCCGAAGGACTTGATATCGATTTCTTATCGAAACAAACTCCAGGGTTTTCTGGTGCAGATATAGCAAACGTATGTAACGAAGCTGCATTAATTGCTGCTAGACAAGGCAAGAAAGAAGTAGATAAACAAGATTTTCTAGATGCTGTAGACCGTATTGTTGGTGGACTAGAAAAGAAAAATAAGATTATTACACCATCAGAAAAGCGAGCTGTAGCTTTCCATGAAGCTGGACATGCAACTGTAAGTTGGATGCTAGAACACGCTGCACCTTTAGTAAAAGTAACTATTGTTCCTAGAGGGCAATCACTAGGAGCTGCATGGTACTTACCAGAAGAGCGTTTAATAGTAAGACCAGAACAAATGCTAGACGAAATGTGTGCTGCACTTGGTGGTCGAGCTGCAGAGAAAGTGATTTTTAATAAAATTTCTACAGGTGCTTTAAGCGATTTAGAAAAAGTTACCAAACAAGCTCGTGCTATGGTTACTGTTTATGGTTTGAGCGATAAAGTAGGAAACTTAACTTATTACGACTCTTCTGGGCAAAGCGAATACGGTTTTACAAAACCATATAGCGAACAAACTGCAGAGCTAATAGACCAAGAAATATCTGCAATTATAGAAGAACAATATAAACGCGCAATAACCCTTCTTGAAGCAAATAAAGATAAACTTACAGAACTAGCAGAAGTACTACTAGAAAAAGAAGTTATCTTTAAAGATAACCTAGAAAAAATATTTGGTGAGCGACCATTTGTTAAAGAAGAACAACCGTTATTAAAAAAAGAATAAAATTTCATTTTTGTAAACAATTCATTAAAATCTTAAATTAGCCAATGGTTAGTTTAAGATTTTCTTATCTTTGAGAAAATCCCATTTAGACTGATTAATAGCTAACATTTAAAATGAGTCTTTTTAGAAAAATTTTTGGTTCGAAATCTAATAAAGAAGAAAGCGAATTAAAAAAAGAACAGCAAGGCAAATATATGCCAGAAATTAAGCTACCAATAGACGAAAGGTTTACTACAAACTTTAAATCTAATGGCGGCAAGTTCTTGTATTGCGAAAATTTTAATGAAATTTTAAATTGCTTGCAACTTATAATTGAAGAAAATAGTTGGCAAGATGCTAGTGTGCTATTACTAGACAATAGTTTAGAAGAAAAATTTAATAGCAGCAATTTAAACCCAAGCAAAGATTTAAATACAACAGACTATTTTTTAACTACCTGCGAAGGACTAATTGCAGATAATGGTTCGTTATTAATATCATCTAATCAAATTGCAGAAAAAAAACTAGACAGTTTACCAAAACACTTTATTGTTTTTGCAACTACTAGCCAAATTATAGAAAATATTGGCGAAGGTTTGCGTATTATTAAAAATAAAAACAAGCAAAAAATCCCAAGTAACATTACCACAATAAAGCATTTTAAATCATCTGATGAAAAAGACTTTTTAACCTACGGAAGTAGTTCAAAAAACCTATATTTGCTTCTTTTAGAAGACCTCTAAAACAAAGAGATTATCCAAAAAAAAGAAATCAAAAAATCACCTAATGAAAGATATTGCTATTCGAGCTTTTTCAGGTTTACTTTATGTATTGTTACTCGTTTTTAGTTTTTATAACGAACATGCTTTAATTATTCTTTTTTTTGTTTTTGGCATTATCTGTTTGGCAGAATTCAAAAAACTTATACAATTAAAAAGCTTTATACCTTATATAATATTTACCGTTATATATTTTATTTTTGGTTATTGGCAATTGGTGTTAAATTCTAAAACCGGATTAGAAGAAGCAACACAAATACTACAAGTAATAACCATTTTTGTACAATTATTTTTAATTAAAGATTTGTTTTCCGAAAAAACAATTCCGCTTTTTAGCTCCAAAAGATTTATAATTACTACGTTTTACTTGCCTAGCGCATTTGTGTTTTTAATTCTTATAGCAAATTATTACACAACATATAATCCAAATATTTTACTTGGTTCTTTTATATTGGTTTGGGTAAACGATACCTTTGCATACCTAGTAGGTTCGCAATTTGGAAAACAAAAGTTATTTTCAAGCATCTCTCCTAAAAAAACTGTAGAAGGCTTTTTAGGCGGTTTGTTTTTTGCCTGTGTAGCAAGTTATTTTATTGCAGAATACACACACACTTTAAACTTTAACCAATGGCTAATACTAAGTATAATAATTAGTGTTTTTGGCACTTTAGGCGATTTAATAGAATCTAAATTTAAACGCCAAGCAAACGTAAAAGACAGTGGTGTTATTATGCCTGGACATGGTGGTTTGTTAGATAGGTTTGACAGTATTATATTTGCTGCACCATTTATATATTTATTTTTAAGAATTGTACATTATGTTTCATAAAGAAGGATTTAAAATAATAACAATTACATTTATACTTGTAATTATTTCCTGTTTATTAATTGATAAATTTGTAAATATTAATTGGCTACAAATTTTACTGTATTGTACCGTAGGAGTATTTTTATATTTAATTCTTCAGTTTTTTAGAAACCCAAAACGAAATACGGTAAACAACGACAACCATGTACTTTCTCCAGTAGATGGTAAAGTAGTTGTAATAGAAGAAGTTTATGAAGGCGAATATTTTAAAGAAAACAGGTTGCAAGTTTCTGTTTTTATGTCTCCATTAAACGTACACGTTACTAGATATCCTGTAAATGGAAATGTAGTTTTTAGCAAATACCATCCTGGAAAATATTTAGTTGCATGGCACCCAAAGGCTAGCGAAGAAAACGAACGTACAACCGTTGTTGTTGATAATAAAAATTACGGAAAGGTATTATATAGGCAAATTGCTGGAGCCTTAGCAAAACGTATTGTAAATTATGCTAAAGAAAACGATCAAGCAATTCAAGGAAGTGATTCTGGTTTTATTAAATTTGGCTCAAGAGTAGATTTATTTCTACCTTTAGATACTAAAATTAAAGTATCACTAAATGAAAAAGTTCGTGGTGGCGAAAGTATTATTGCTGAAAAATAAATGACTTCGGAAAAATTAAATATAAGGTTTGAAGATGCTGTTGCTAGAATTAACGAGCACCAAGAGCCATTTCCTGCAGATTTTTTATTACGCTTATACGCTTACTACAAAAAAGCTACCAACAACTACGGAAGGCCAAATAGTAAAAAGCAAATAATAAACGCTTTTAAAACAAATGCCCTTTTTCAAATACAAGATATTACCGAAGACCAAGCAAAAGAAGCTTATATAGAATTGGTAAACAATTACTTTTTATATAGAAAATAAATAGCGAATATTTTAACTACAACGCATTTATTTGTTTTTTCAATACCAATTTACTATTCAACTAAAACAAACTCTAAAGGCATTCCTGTTGCACCATTTGGGAAACTAATTCCTAAAAGCGCAGAAATTGTAGGTGCAATATCTACTATTTTTGTTTTTTGCAAAGTACTACCTTTTGCAATTCCTTTTCCATAAAATAAGAGAGGCACATGTGTATCGTAATTTAAACCCGAACCATGAGTAGAACCTGTTTTGCTATACGAAATTACAGCAGGATCGTAAACTACCATTACATCTCCAGATCGTTTTTGATGAAATCCATTTTGTAACAATGCTTCAATACCATTACTAAACTCTGTTGTTTGCATAGTAGTTGCAGAATATGCTTTATAAATATTTTTATAGCTTACAATTTCGTTTACTAATGCTTCTTGTACATCTTCTAATTTTAAATCCAGCAAAGCAATACGTTCTCGGTTTAAAAATATTTGATTATTACTACCACTTTCTAACAAATTACTAGCGCCAAATTTTTTGTTTATAAATGCATTTAATTTTTTCTTAAACCCCTTAGAATCGAAATATCCCGCTGGAATATTTACACTTTGCAAATAAGCAGGAACCTCAACTGCACCATGATCGGAAGTTAAAAACAAAGTATATTCTCCTTTTCCAACTTTTTCATCTAGCGCAAGAATTAATCTTTCAATGTCTTTATCTAATCGAATATAAGCATCTTCGACCTCTTTAGAGTTTACTCCAAAATTATGCCCAACGTAATCTGTACTAGAATAGCTTACTGCTAAAACATCTGTTATTGCATCTGCTCCTAACTGCTCTCCTAGAATTGCTGCAATTGCAAAATCTGTTGTTAAGCTATTTCCGTAAGGAGTTGCTTTCAAAATATCGAAGCCCTTATTTTGTTTGGAAAGCATTTTTAAATCGTATGGAAACGTAGCGGTTTCTTTACCTTTAAATCCGCCTTCAAAAGCATTTAAATCACTTCCACTTTCGGTATAAGTATTAATATCGTAAAAAGTATCCCAAGTTTTAAGGTAGCTTTTAGCTGCTTCCGAATTATTAAAATCGCTTACCCAAGCTGGTAATTTGTTGGTATAAAACGAACTGGTAATCCAGCTTCCTTCGTCCTTACCATGAAACCAATATGCAGCATTTGCGGTATGGCCTGCCGGTAAAATAGCGCCTCTATCTTTTAAGGATATACCAATTGTTTTTCCTTTCATTTGGGTAAACAAACGGTTTTCATCTGCAAACGAAGTAGTTTGCATTCTTCTAGGCGACATTAGTCCTGCTTTACTTTGCGTTCCTACTGCAGTTACTGTAGTATCGCCAGCACAATACACCCTTTCTTTTATTTCTTTATCGTACCAACTATTGGCTATAATACCATGGTATTTTGGCGTGGTTCCGGTATAAACTGAAGCATGTCCTGGTCCAGTATAAGTAGGTATATAATTGTAATGGTTGTTTTTACAATTAAAGCCTTCATTTATTAATTTTTTAAACCCACCATCGCCAAACTTATTATAAAATCGCGTTAAATAATCGTAACGCATTTGGTCTACTACAATACCTACCACCAATTTAGGTTGGGTTATTAATTGCGATTCACTTGGTACTGCATTTGTTGCTGTATAGCTTGTT
>JBMZDY010000051.1:0-9870 GCA_049614585.1 Oceanihabitans sp. | reverse complement strand
AACCATATTCATCAACATGTTTTAAATAATCGTACACTTGTGCCGATTTTAACAAAGCTTTTGTAGGAATACAACCCCAGTTAAGGCATACACCACCAAGGTTTTCTTTTTCTACAACAGCTGTTTTAAAGCCTAATTGCGATGCTCGAATTGCGGTTACATAGCCACCTGGTCCACTACCAAGTACAATTATATCGTATTTACTCATTGTGTATATTTTAGTCGATTTTTGAGGTTACGAAGTTACAAAACCTAAACTAAAAAAAATAAATTCCAAAAAACTAAATTTTAGTTTTTAATTTTATTACTTAGAAGGTACAAATTTTAGAGCAGCACCATTTATACAATGTCTTATTCCAGTGGTGTTTTTTGGGCCATCGTTAAAAAAATGTCCTAAATGTCCACCACAATTAGCGCAATGTTCTTCGTCTCTAGAAAAGCCTAATTTGGTGTCGGAACCAAAAGCTACGTTTCCTTTTATTTCACGGTCAAAACTTGGCCAGCCAGAACCAGAATCGTACTTATGCTCACTTTTGAAAAGAGGAATATTACAAGCAGCACAGTAATAAATACCTTTTTCTGTATTGTTGTTTAAAGCACTAGAAAAAGCACGTTCTGTTCCTGCTTCTCTTAATACATAAAATTGTTGGGCACTAAGTTGTTGTCGCCATTCGGTTTCCGATTTTGTTATAGGAAACTCTTTTTGATGAGCGGTTTGTTTTTTTTGAGCGGAAGAAGTACAACTTATAAAAAAAGAAAGTACAGTAAATAAGATAATATTTTTCATATAAAAAAAAGGTATAAAGCATAGGTCGAAAAAAATAGAAATACTTTACAATTTAGTAATTGTGCAGTTTATAGATGCTTTTTGTTTTTAGTCGGTGTTTTAGGGCTTTTATTGTTTTTTAATACTTATAAATAGGAACAGTTTTTGTAAATTTATATTCTAAAATAACAGAAATTAAATAATGAAAGCAAAAAACATATTTATAGCAGTTTGTACCGTAACGATTTTCTTGTCTTGTGCAACAAATCCGTTTACAGGAAAACAAACTATGGCGTTGGTTCCAAATTCGCAATTGTTTCCTACTGCATTTGCACAGTATAACCAAGTATTAGCAGAAAGTAATGTAGAAACTGGAACAGCAAGAGCAGACATGATTTCTAGAGTTGGGCAACGTATTGCAGTAGCTGCAGAACGTTGGTTAAATGCGAATGGACACCAAGGGTATTTAAACGATTACAGATGGGAGTATAATTTAATAGACGACCCAACTGTTAATGCTTGGTGTATGCCAGGAGGTAAAATTGTTTTTTATACAGGTATTTTACCAATAGCGAAAAACGAAACAGGAGTAGCAGCTATTATGGGTCACGAAGTAGCACATGCATTAGCAAACCATGGACAACAACGCCAAAGTGCTGCCTACATACAGCAAGGAATTGCTATAGCAGGAAATGTTGCAATACAAGACGAAAAATCTTTGGGCTTGTTTAATCAATATTACGGTTTAGCTTCTAATGTAGGAGGGATGTTACCTTTTAGTAGAAGTCACGAAACCGAAGCCGATAAAATTGGTTTGTATTTAATGGCAATTGCTGGATATAATCCAACAGAAGCTTCAGAGTTATGGAAACGTATGAAAGCTAATAGTGGCGGTCAAGCTCCACCAGAAATATTAAGTACACATCCATCAAACGATTCGCGAATTTCAAATTTAAAAGCCTTAGCTCCGCAAGCGATTTCGGAAGCTAAAAAGTTTGGTATTTCTTCGTTTAGACCTATTACAAATTTTTAGTATACAATTAATAATATTTTTATACTTTAGAAGCTGTTCTTAAAACGAGCAGCTTTTTTTGTTTAACAGTACATCTTATTTGTAATTCGTATTGTATTATTGGTTAAACTAGAAAATGTTTGTCGATATGATATATAAAAAATAATAGCAAGACATATTAAATGAATTCACTAAAAAAAGGAAGTAAAAAACTATTAAATGCTTGGGCGTTTTACGATTGGGCAAATTCGGTTTATACTTTAACAATTGCATCTTCTATTTTCCCAATATTTTATTCTGCTTTGTTTCTTTCCGAAATAAAGAATGTACATGCATTTGGCATGGTATTTAAAAGCACAGCGCTAATAACCTATGTAACAGCAATTACTTTTTTAATAGTAGCAATAACTTCGCCTATACTTTCTGGAATTGCAGATTATATAGGAAATAAGAAAAATTTTATGAAATTTTTCTGTTATGTAGGAGGTGTAGGCTGTATTGGTTTGTACTGGTTTAGTTTAGATAATATACATATAAGTTTGCTGTTTTATTTTATGGGTTTAATAGGGTATTGGGGAAGTTTGGTTTTCTATAATTCGTATTTGCCAGATATTGCTTTTCCAGAACAACAAGATAAAATAAGTGCTAAAGGTTTTTCGTATGGTTATATTGGTAGTGTATTGTTATTAGTAATTAACCTTGCAATGGTAATGTTTCCAGAAACCTTTTATATTGAAGCATCGCTAAACGAAACAGCAGCACAAGTTGCCATGCGGTATTCGTTTGTAATGGTAGGATTATGGTGGATATTATTTAGTCAATATACTTTTTACATTTTACCAAAAGGTGTGTCTAACGGACATAAAGTAACTAGAAAAGTAATTTTTAACGGCTTTAAAGAATTAAATTTAGTATGGCAACAGTTAAAGCAAAACTTTAGATTAAAAAGATATTTAATTGCCTTTTTTGTATTTAGTATGGCTGTGCAAACCATTATGTTAGTGGCGGTTTATTTTGGCGAAGAAGAAATTGCTTGGGCAGATAGTCAAGAAAAACAATTAGGCTTAATAATAAGTATTTTAGTAATACAGGTAGTTGCAATTTTAGGAGCTGTACTTACCGCAAAAGCTTCGGCAAAATTTGGAAATATTAAAACATTAATTGTGGTAAATACAATTTGGATGGCTTTATGTTTTTGCGCTTATTTTGTTACCCAACCAATTCATTTTTACCTAACCGCAGGATTTGTAGGATTAGTAATGGGAGGCGTACAAAGTTTAGCCCGATCTACTTATTCAAAATTTTTACCAGAAACCGAGGATACTACTTCCTATTTTAGTTTTTACGATGTTGCCGAAAAAATAGGTATTGTTATTGGAATGGGAATATTTGCTACAATAGATCAAGTAACTGGTAGTATGCGAAATGCAATTTTGTTTTTATTTGTTTTCTTTTTAGTAGGAATATTATTGTTATTTAGAGTACCGCGAAACCAAAATTAAAAATTTAGTATGTTTGTTAAAAATACCTTAGCTATGAAAAAGATTACTTTACTTATTTTATGCAGCATTTTTATAAGTTTTTTTAATTGCGATAACGAAACTTTAGAAGGAGAATTTAGTACCGGAAATGATAACGTAGTAACCTGTGTTGATGCTACAATTAGTTTAACAGATGCCACACAAAATTATAGTAATAGCACACCAAACGATGCAAATTATGCTACAGTTTGTAGTGCTTATGCTAATGCTTTAGAAAATGTAATTGCTGTTTGTGGTGACGAATCTGGAACTTACCAGTTAGTGTTAGAAAGTCTTGATTGTTCTACAGCAAATAATACTGCTTGTACAGATGCGCAAACTGCTGCTAATATTGCCCAAACTGCTTATAATGCAGATCCTACAAATGCTACCTTATGTACTGCATACAAAACAGCTCTACAAAATCAAATAGCAACTTGTGGCGATGCCAATGGTAGTTTGCAAGATACTATAGATGGATTGTCTTGTTAAAAAACAATATTAATTTTTATATTCCTGTATAATTACTAGGTGTAATCGCTTTTAATTCCGTTTTAATTTCTGCAGAAACCTCAAGGGTATCAATAAAATTAGCGATAGAATGTTGGGTTATTTTCTCGTTAGTTCGAGTTAATCCTTTTAATGCTTCATACGGATTTGGGTATGCTTCACGACGTAAAATGGTTTGAATCGCTTCTGCAACAACAGCCCAATTATTCTCTAAATCTTCGGCAAATTTACTTTCGTTTAAAAGTAACTTATCCAATCCTTTTAAAGTAGATTTAAAACCAATTAAAGTATGTCCAAAAGGCACACCAACATTACGTAGTACAGTACTATCTGTTAAATCTCGTTGCAATCTAGAAATTGGTAATTTAGCCGAAAGATGTTCGAATATTGCATTAGCAATACCTAAGTTACCTTCAGAGTTTTCGAAATCTATAGGATTTACTTTATGTGGCATTGCCGAACTACCAACTTCTCCTTTTTTAATTTTTTGCTTAAAATAATCCATAGAAACATAGGTCCAAATATCACGATCTAGATCTATTATTATGGTATTAATACGTTTTAAGGTATCGAACAAAGCTGCCATGTGGTCGTAATGCTCTATTTGTGTAGTAGGAAACGAGTGTTGTAAACCAAGTTTTTCTTGAACAAAAGCACTACCAAATGCTTTCCAGTCTATATTTGGGTATGCTACTTTGTGTGCGTTAAAATTTCCTGTTGCACCACCAAATTTTGCTGCGCTAGGGATGTCGTTTAATAAGTTAAACTGTTCTTTTAAACGTACTTCAAAAACTGCTATTTCTTTTCCTAATCGGGTAGGAGATGCTGGCTGTCCGTGGGTTCTGGCTAGCATTGGTATGTTTGCCCATTCGCTAGTAAGTTCTTGAATACGTTTTAGTAATACAAAATATTCTGGTACGTAAACATCGTTCATCGCATCTTTAATACTTAAAGGAATTGCGGTATTGTTTATGTCTTGCGAGGTTAAACCAAAGTGAATAAACTCTTTATATGCGCTTAAATTTAAAGCATCGAATTTTTCTTTTATAAAATATTCTACTGCTTTTACATCGTGGTTTGTCACTTTCTCGATGTCTTTAATTGCTTGTGCATCTTCGGTAGAAAAATCTTTGTATATCGCTCTTAAATCTTCAAACGTATTTGGGTTTACCGTTTTTAATTGCGGTAAAGGGATTTCGCAAAGTGCAATAAAGTATTCTATTTCTACTAATACTCTGTATTTAATAAGTGCTTCTTCAGAAAAATAATTAGCGAAAGTTGCAACTTTATTTCGGTATCTACCATCAATTGGTGAAATAGCATTTAGTGTAGTTAAAGACATGTGTTGTGTTGTTGTTTTTTGAAGTTGCAAAGATAAGGAATTGTTTAAGATTGCCTATTTTTGATTGCTTATTTTTAAAAGAGTTATTGAAGCTGTTTTGTAATTTCGTAAAGGGCAATTGTAGTTGCTTGTACTACATTCATGCTACTGTTTTGGCCAAACATTTCTATATGAATTACTGCATTACATATTTTTAAAATGCCTTGCGATACACCAAAATTTTCATCACCTATTACTATTGCAATAGGTTTTTCTTTGGAGAAAGTATAGGTATGCATCGCTTTACTTTTATTGGTTATTTCTAGAGCAATAACTTGATATCCTTTGTTTTTAAGTTGTAAAACAATTTCAGATGCATTTTCGTTTACTTCAAAAGGAACCACTTTTTCGGTTGCTCGAGAAGTCTTAGTCATTTTTCGTCCCAAAGGAATATGTTCGCCACAAAACACTATTTTTTCTACTCCAAAAGCATCTGCTGTTCTAAATATACTACCAATATTTGGCGCATTTGTAACGTTTTCACAAATAATAGTTATAGGGAAATTCTGCTTTTTAAAGTTGGTGTTATCGTGTGTTAATTGCATGCTTTTAGTTTGAAAACAGGTTGCGTAAATATATTATAATTTTAAGAAGATTTTCTTTTTAAGCATATACAAACCAAATATTGGCCCAATTGCTAAAATGGTAAAAACACTAGTAGAATTTGAGATTTCTACAATTTTAGTAATGCATTGTATGCTAATAATTGTAATAAAAAAACCAATACAATTAACAATAGTTAGTGCAGTACCTTTTATTGTTGGATTTGCATTTTGTGCTACAAGAGTAGATAATAAAGGCGAATCTGCAATGACAACCATTCCCCAAAAAGCTAGAAATACAATAAATAAATAGCTGCTTTCTATACTAAATAGTAGCGGTGAAATTAGGCAACAAATAGCAGATAATAATAATGCAATACTAGCTGTTTTTTTAGAGCCTTTGCATTGCGAAATATAACCACTTATAACACAAGCGATACTGCCTATACCAATAATAATAAAAGATAATAAAGGAATATTAAATTGTGCCAAAGCATGTAAGTCGCTATACTTTTTAAGTATTATAGGTACAAAAGTCCAAAAGGCATACAATTCCCACATATGACCAAAATAGCCAAAAGCAACAGCACGAAAATCTTTGTTTTTAAAAACGGCTAAAAATACCGTTAAATCTATTTTTTTACTTGGTTTATGGTAAGGACCATTAGGAACTAAAAACAATAATAGAAAACCGCCAAAAACTGCAAGTGTAGATGTAGCAATAATAACATATTTCCAGTTTAAGGTATTTGTTAATACTTTTAATAGATGCGGAAAAGCAGTGCCTAAAACCAAAGCGCCAACTAAAAAACCTAACGATTTATTTAGTTTTGTATTATAGTAATCTGCAGCTATTTTCATACCTACAGGATAAATTCCAGCAAGAAAAAATCCAGTTAAAAACCGAAGTATAAGTATGCTTGTTAAATTATTGGTATGATAAATAATTCCTAAATTAAAAACCGAACCAAAAATAGCGCTAAAACAAAATACTTTAGCAGGAGAAAATCTATCTGCTATTGTTAAAATAGCAAATAAAAGGGTGCCAATAATAAAGCCAAATTGAACTGCAGAGCTTACATGTCCTAATGCATTTGCATTAAGATTAAAATGTACAAGTAAATCGTTAATTACGCTATTACCAGCAAACCAAAGGGAAGTACAACAAAATTGCGAAAATACAATTATTGGTAGTATATGTTTGGAAGGTTTCATGAATAGCGATATAGCATAAAGTATGTAAACGGTTTCGGTTGAATGGTTACGGTTTAGTTTTTTAATTCTAAATAGTAAACCTTAGCCGATTCTTCAATTTCTTCATCAATATTTCCATCATATTTAAAGCTTTGTGTTAACCATTCGTTATCTGGTTTGTAAAATTGAAATGTAAAACGAATTGGTTGCCTTTCAAATTTCACTAAATAGCTTAATAAAATATAACTATTAGATAATTTTTTTTCTACAATTAATTCATAGCCGTAATATTTTCCTACGTAGTCTTCATTTAATGTCCCAAATTGTTGTTTTAATTTTGTAATTGCATCTGTTTTGCGGTTCATCCATTTATTATTAGAATATAAATTATCTAGAGCTTTAGATGCACCTTCATTTTGATATTCGGTAAAAAATTTAGCAACTATTTCTTCGGGTTTATTTTGTGCAAAACTAATTGTTGAAAAAGTAAGCATAATTATAGCAATGCAATTTTTTATACGTTTTGTGTTTTTCATGATTTGTTATATAAGATTTCGGAATGTATTTCTTTATTTATTAAGCTTTTTCATAACATTTAATTCCTTTTCAATTCGATTAGTTTCTGATTTAACTAATGGCTTTATATTTAGTTCTCTAACTTTATTGCTTCTTCATTTAATTTCAATAGATTTTGTACTAATAAATTAAAGCTAACAAAAGTCAGAATTTGTATGGTTTTATGATTAATTGTAGATTTTATAAAATGTAATAAATCTAATTACTAAAAGCATATTTAATAATATTGGCTCCCATTTGCAGTGCTTTTTCTCTTACATTTTCGGGGTCGTTATGTACTGCAGCATCTTCCCATCCATCTCCTAAATCGCTTTCAAAAGTAAATAGTAGTACTAGTCTGTTTTCATGAAATAGTCCAAATGCTTGTGGTCGCTTTCCGTCGTGCTCGTGAATTTTTGGTAAGCCTTCAGGAAAAGAATAGGCAATATTAAATATTTTATGGTTTGCAGGAAGCTCTAGTAGCTCTTGATTTGGAAAAACTTTTTTTAATTCTTTTATAATATATGGTTGCATCCCATAATTATCGTCTATATGTAAAAAACCACCAGAAGTTAAGTAATTACGTAGGTTTTCGGCATCTGTTTCGCTAAAAAATACATTGCCATGACCTGTCATGTGTAAAAAAGGATATTGAAAAATATCGGTGCTTCCTACTTCTACAGTTTCGGTTTTTGCAGTAATTTTGGTGTTTATATTGGTATTACAAAATGCCACTAAATTTGGTAGCGCTGTTTGGTTACTATACCAATCGCCACCTCCTTTATATTTTACAACAGCAATTTCTTGCGAAAGCATAAACATTGAAAATAGCAAGCAAAAAATAGAAAGTATCGATTTCATATATAATATACTTTTAAAGGTTTTGGTTTGTATATGCCACAGAATGGCAAGCTACTATTGCAGCGGTTTCTGTGCGCAATCTTGTTTCTCCCAAAGTTACTGGAATAAAATTTAATTGTAGAGCTTGTTCTATTTCTTTACTAGAAAAATCGCCTTCTGGACCTATTAAAATGGTAGTGTTTACTTTTGGCTCAAGTACGCTTTTAAGCAATTTTCTATTTGTTGCTTCGCAATGTGCTATAAATAATTTATTAGAAAAATCTTGCTTTAAAAAATCTTTAAATGCCATTGCAGGGTTTAATTTTGGCATATAACAATTAAGAGATTGCTTGGTTGCAGATTGTATAATTTTTTCAAAGCGTTCTTGCTTTATTATTTTGCGTTCGCTACGATCGCAAATTATAGGAGTAATGGTATCGATACCAATTTCGGTAGCTTTTTCTAAAAACCACTCGTAACGATCGTTCATTTTTGTTGGTGCAACCGCTAAATGCAAGTTATAGGTTTTTTTAGGCTGTAACTTTTTAGCAATTATTTGTACTACACAATTTTTTATGTCGGCAATTGTTATTTCAGCAGTAAATAGCCAGCCTTTCCCATTTGTTATTTGTAAAGTCTGACCAGTACTTTTACGAAGCACTTTTACAATATGCTTGCTTTCTTCTTTATTAAAAGTGAATTCTTTAGTGGTTTCACTTATATCTTTATTATAAAATAATTGCATATAGCGAAGATAAAAACTTGTACCAATACGCAAAAAAAAAGAGCTTCAATTTTGAAACTCTTTCCTTTTTTTTTGATTAGTGGTTTCTTTTCATTTAATATTCATTGCATCCACCAAGTAGATCTCCATGAGCTAAATGTGCACTAATAGCATTTACGCTAACCGTAATTTCGTGTGAATTTTCTGGATTTCCAGGCGGAATGTGGCAAATGGTAACTTTTTCTCCTTTCGCTTTACTTGTAGTAGAGTTGCTAGTAGTTAAACAAAAAATAAAAATTAATGTTAGAAAATAGACAATTCTTTTCATAATTACTTAATGTATTGATTAATAGTCTAATAAGATAGTTATTAAAAAGAAGTTTAAAAAAAATATTAGTTAAAAGGCAAGAAAGTTAGTTAACAGTAAAAATTAAATCTTTAATCTAGAAGAAGCGGTAATATTTTGTTCGTTAAATTCGCCTTCAAGGAATTTTAAATAACCAACAATTGCAATCATTGCAGCATTGTCTGTTGTAAATTCGAATTTAGGCACATAGGTTTTCCATCCAAATTTTTGTTCGCCATTTTTTAAAGCTTCCCGAATTCCAGAATTTGCAGAAACACCACCACCAATTGCAATATGGATTATTCCAGTTTGTTTAGTTGCAAGTTTTAGCTTGTCTATTAATATACCAATAATTGTGTACTGTATAGAGGCGCAAATATCGTTTAGGTTTTCTGAAATAAAATTTGGGTTTGCTTTTACTTCTTTTTGAATAAAATATAGAATTGCTGTTTTTAATCCCGAAAAACTAAAATTTAAACC
>JBMZDY010000050.1:0-9923 GCA_049614585.1 Oceanihabitans sp. | reverse complement strand
GTCTACAATAGCATCTACTTTTTCGATAATTGTTTTTGTAATAGGTATAGTAGAAGCTGTAGAATTTAATTTTGGGTAGTACTCTTCAAATTTACTTAAGAATTTAATTATTTCATTGCAGGTTAATGAAATAGAAACAATTTTTTTTAAACTATGTACTTCTAAAAAAGTATTTTCAATTTTAAGGAGTTTTAGTTCTTTGCTAATGGTGTCGAACCCATGATTAGGTATGCGATTGTCGTTGTAAAAAGATGCTAAATATTCGTTTACTAATTGAAGAGCTTCAAGTAAATTTTTTTTAGAATTATATGGTGTAATTTCTAAGGCCTTAGCGTTTCCTAATGGTGTAATACAAAGTTCGCTTACTTGTTGTAAAACGGTAGCAAACTCTAAGTCTTGTAATGTTTTTTGATGAATATTAATCATAATATTTTCCACGAAAGTGGAAACCTTGTTGTTGTTTTGTTTCAGTTTTTAATCAAAACAAAGGTAGTAGTTTGGCAACTTTAAAACAATAACAAATTTACATCACTATATTTAAGGTCGAACCATTCCCCAACCGATTTGTTGGTTAATATGCCATGGTAGAAATAGAGGCCATTTTTCAACCCTTTATCAAACCGAAGGGAGTTTTCTAAGCCACCATCTTCAGCAATTTTTAAAAGATACGGTGTAAAAATATTACTAATAGAAACCGAAGCAGTTCTAGCATATCTTGCAGGGATATTTGGAACACAATAGTGTATTACATCGTGTTTCTCGAAAGTTGGGTGTTTGTGGGTTGTAACTTCGCTGGTTTCAAAACAGCCACCCATATCGATACTAACATCTATTATTACCGATCCTGGTTTCATGTTTCTAACCATGGCTTCGGTTACTAGAATAGGAGAGCGATTTTTTCCGCGTACAGCTCCAATTGCAACATCGCAGCGCTTTAACGCTTTCGTTAGGTTTTTAGGTTGTAAAGTAGAAGTGTAAATGGTTCTTCCTAAAGTAGTTTGTAAGCATCTTAATTTAGTGATGGAATTATCGAACACTTTTACGTTTGCGCCTATGCCTATTGCACTTCTAGTAGCAAATTCGCCAACAGTACCTGCACCAATAACAACCACTTCTACAGGAGGTACACCACTTATATTTCCAAATAAAAGTCCGTTTCCTTCATTTACATTAGATAGTAATTCTGATGCAATAAGCACCGATGCTGTTCCAGCTATTTCGCTTAAAGAGCGTACTGCTGGGTAAGTGCCATCTTCGTCACGAATAAACTCGAATGCTAAAGCGGTAATTCTTTTGGATGCTAATGCTTCAAAATACGATTTATGTTGTGTTTTTAATTGTAAAGCTGAAATTAATATGGTTTGCGGATTAAGTAGTTTTATTTGTTCTAAACTTGGTGGTTCTACTTTAAGTATAATTGGGCAAGCATATACTTTTGCTGCATCTTTTGAAATTTCTGCACCTAATTCGCTATAATCTTTATCGCTAAAATTAGCACCTTTTCCGGCTCCCGATTCCATTAATACGCGATGTCCATTACTTACTAATGCCGAAACGGCATCTGGTGTTAAACAGACACGCTTTTCTTGATAGGCTGTTTCTTTTGGTATACCAATAAATAAATTCCCTTTTTGTTTAAAAACTTCAAGGGTTTCTTCTTGTGGCAATAATTGCTGCTTGGTAAAAGGAGATAGGGATTTAGACATGTGCTAAAGTTATAATTGGTAGTTAAAATACAAATAATTTTAAAATTACTTATATTAATTCTAACAATCTAGTTTGCGCAGTCTTTTTTGTTATGGTTATAATATGGTAATTATCTGGTATTAAATCTTTAATTATTTCTGGCCATTCTATAAAAACCCAATGGTTTGAATATAAATATTCTTCAATACCAAAAGCATAAACTTCATCGATGTGGTTAATACGATATAAATCAAAATGAAAGATAGCATTCTCTTTTGCTTGATATTCGTTAACTATAGCGTAAGTAGGACTTTGTACTACATCTTCACTTCCTAAAGCTTTTACCAAAGCCTTTATTAAAGTGGTTTTTCCTGCGCCTAAATCGCCATGAAATAATACCACTTTGCTTTTACATTTTTCCAGTATTGTTTTTGCTACTTGATCTATTTCTGAAAGATTATATTCTAATTTAAAACTCATGCATTAAAAATCTATTATTTGGGGTTTAATACCACAAATGGTATAATCATTTCTTCTAGCGAAACGCCTCCATGTTGGTAGGTATTTCTAAAATAGCTAACGTAATGATTATAGTTGTTTGGGTAAGCAAAAAACAAATCGTTTTTTGCAAATATAAACGAACTATTCATAGAAAGCGAGGGTAGGTTTATGGTTTTTGGGTCTTTTGCAACCAGCACATCTTTATCTTCGTATGTAAGACTTCTACCGGTTTTATATCTAAGATTTAAACTGGTGTCCTTGTCGCCAATTACGCGAGAAGGGTTTTTTACATTAATCGTTCCATGATCTGTAGTAAGTATAAGTTTAAAATTTAGTTGCTGAGCTAATTGTATCATTTCTAGCAAAGGCGAATTTTTAAACCAGCTTTGTGTTAGTGAGCGGTATGCTTTGTCGTTAGATGCTAATTCTTTTACTACATCCATTTCGGTTTTAGAGTGCGATAGCATATCTACAAAATTATAAACTACAACCGATAGGTCATTGTCTTTTAAAGACCTGAAATTTTCTACTAGTTTTTTTCCATTTTTAAGGTTGGTAATTTTATGGTATTCGTGTTTTAAATGCGATAAGCCTAATCGTTTTAATTGTGCTTTTAAAAAATCGGCTTCATGTAGGTTTTTACCACCTTCGTCGGTATCGTTTTTCCAGTATTCAGGGTGCAGTTTTTCCATATCGCTAGGCATTAACCCAGAGAAAATTGCATTTCGAGCATATTGTGTAGCTGTTGGCAGAATACTATAAAATGGAATTTCTTTATCTTTTTTATAATAGTTGTTTACTATGGGCTCGAAGGCTTTCCATTGGTCGTAACGCAAATTATCGATAACAACTAAAAGCGTAGGTTGTTCTTTACTTAATTCGGGCACAATATTATCTTTAAATAATGTGTGCGACATTAAGGGTGCGTCTGTATTTGCTTCAAACCAGCTTGGGTAGTTTTTGTCAATAAACTTTCCAAATAGGGTGTTTGCCTCGTTTTTTTGCGATTCTAGTATTTCAAACATCCCAATGTCTTCAATGTCTTCCAGTTGCAACTCCCAATAAATTAGTTTTTGATATAGGTTTGTCCATTCTTCAAAAGTATTTACCATTGCTAGATCCATAGCAATTTTCCGAAATTCTTGTTGGTAATTAGAAGTAGTTTTTTCCGATACTAATCGAGAATGATCTAAGTTTTTTTTAAGGCTTAATAAAATTTGGTTTGGGTTTACTGGTTTAATAAGGTAGTCTGCTATTTTATTACCAATAGCTTCTTCCATAATATATTCTTCTTCACTTTTAGTAATCATAACTACAGGAAGCCTATTGTTGTGTTCTTTAATTTCGTTTAAAGTTTCCAAACCTGTAAGCCCTGGCATGTTTTCGTCTAAAAAAACAATATCAAAATTTGTATCGTCAAGAATTTCTAATGCTTCCGTGCCACTTTTACAGGTAGTTACCTTGTAATTTTTTTTCTCTAAAAATAAAATGTGTGGTTTTAGTAAGTCAATTTCGTCGTCAACCCAAAGAATATTTATATTGTTCATGTATATTTGTTTATATATGTTAAAATGAAAAGCTTGCAAACTAAAAACAAACTCAAAATATTAAACGACCCAATTTACGGATTTATTACAATACCAAATTCGCTAATTTTCGATTTAATAGAACATAAATATTTTCAACGCTTGCGCAGAATTACCCAAATGGGTATGTCGTATTTGGTATATCCTGGTGCACACCATACGCGTTTTCATCATGCAATTGGGTGTATGCATTTAATGCAAAAAGCAATACAGGTACTTCGCTTTAAGGGAGTTAGTGTTTCTGAAGAAGAAGAAAATGGCTTGTTAATAGCAATACTTTTGCACGATATTGGGCATGGTCCTTTTAGTCATGCAATGGAGCATAGTATTGTAAATGGTGTTTCGCACGAAGAAATATCGCTCTTTTTTATGGAAGCTTTAAACGTAGAATTTAACGGAAGTTTAACGTTAGCCATTAAAATGTTTAAAGGGGAATATCCTAGAAAATTTATGTGCCAGCTAATTTCGAGTCAGCTGGATATGGATCGTGCAGATTATTTAAAACGCGATAGTTTTTATACTGGGGTTTCGGAAGGAAATATAAATAGCGAACGCTTAATTACAATGCTACATGTACTAGATGATGCATTAGTAGTAGAAAACAAAGGTATTTACAGTGTAGAAAAATTTTTAGTAGCAAGGCGGTTAATGTACTGGCAGGTATATTTGCATAAAACCAGTTTAGTTGCAGAACAATTATTAATTAGAGTATTAAAACGAGCAAAAGAATTAGTAAATTCTGGAGTAAAATTAGAAGCTAGCAAAGCGTTGTTATATTTTTTAGAACGCGAAGTCTCTTTAGAAAATTTTGCTCAAAAAGATTTAGACACATTTGCTATGTTAGACGATTATGATATAGTATCTGCAATGAAAGTATGGCAGTTTCACGACGATTTTGTTTTAAAGCATTTATGCGATATGATTATTAATAGAGATTTGCTTAAAATAAAACTGAAACGCAAAAAAATTAAAAAAGAAGCATTAACCGAACACATAAACACATTAGTAAAAAAGTATGGAATTACGAAGAAACAAGCAGAGTACTTTGTGTTTACAGGAAAAATTTCAAACCAAGCATACCAGCAAAATAAGCAGCATATTAATATATTGTACAAAAACGGAAAAACAGAAAATATTGTAAATGCATCCGATCAATTAAATTTAAAAGCACTGTCCAAACCAGTTACAAAATATTATATATGTTACCCGAAGCAAAAACTTTAATACATTTTTCCTATTTTTGCTAGAATTACAAAAAACTAAACAACGAAGTGTGAAATTCACAGCAGAACAAATTGCAGGAATTTTAGAAGGAGACATCGAGGGAAACCCAAATGTTGAAGTGTCTAAACTTTCAAAAATAGAAGAAGGTACCAAAGGCTCGCTAACATTTCTAGCAAATCCAAAATACACACCTTTTATATATTCTACAAAAGCATCTATAACCATAGTTAATAAATCTTTTCAACCCGAAAACGATTTAAGTACCACCTTAATAAAGGTAGAAGATGCCTATAAATCTTTTTCAAAATTATTAGAATATTATAATCAAGTAAAAAACAACAAAGTAGGAATAGAGAATCCTAGTTACATTTCGGAGACAGCAACTTACGGTGAAAATGTATATTTAGGTGCTTTTTCGTATTTAGGCGAAAACGTTAAACTTGGCGATAATGTTAAAATATACCCGCAAGCATATATAGGAGACAATGTAACCATTGGTGATAATACTACTGTTTATGCAGGAGCAAAATTGTATTCGGAAACGCAAGTAGGTAAAAACTGTATAATAAATAGTGGCGCTATTATTGGTGCAGATGGTTTTGGATTTACTCCAGACGAGCATGGAGAATTTCAAAAAATACCACAAACTGGAAATGTAATAATTGAAGATAATGTAGATATTGGTTCTGCTTCTACAATAGATAGAGCAACACTTGGATCAACAATAATAAGAAAAGGAGTAAAGCTAGATAACCAAATTCAAATAGCACATAATGTTGAAATAGATGTAAATACTGTAATTGCAGCACAAACAGGAATTGCAGGTTCTACAAAAATTGGTAAATATGGAATGATTGGAGGTCAAGTTGGTATTGCAGGACATTTAACCATTGGCGATAATGTAAAAGTACAGGCACAAGCAGGCATTGGGCATCGAGTAAAAGACGGAGAGAAATTGTATGGCTCACCAGCAATAGACTATGGTAATTATATAAAATCGTATGTGCATTTTAAAAACTTACCAGCTATAGTAAAAACAGTAAACGAATTAGAAAAAAAAATAAATGGCAATAGTTAATACAGACCACAAACAAAAGACAATTAAAAACGAAGTGTCTTTAACTGGTGTTGGCTTGCATACAGGAACAAATGTAAATCTTACATTTAAGCCAGCTCCTGAAGATTTTGGATACCAATTTAAACGAATTGATTTAGAAGGTGAACCTAATATAGCCGCAGATGCTAATTATGTTACAAATACCCAAAGAGGAACTTGTTTAGAGCGCAATGGCGTTACTATACAAACCTGCGAGCATGTATTAGCAGCTTTGGTAGGGCTAGATTTAGACAATGTTTTAATAGAACTTAATGCATCCGAACCACCAATAATGGATGGATCCTCTAAGTTTTTTATTGAAGCACTAGAAAATGCTGAAATAACCGAGCAAGACAAAACAAGAGAAGAATATGTGGTTACCGATGTAATTTCGTATACCGATGAAGAGTCTGGAAGCGAAATATTATTAATGCCAGCAAAAGAATACCAAGTAACAACAATGGTAGATTTTGGTACTAAAGTTTTAGGTACGCAAAATGCAACATTAAACCATATATCAAATTTTAAAAATGAAATTTCCGATTCTAGAACATTTAGTTTTCTGCACGAAATAGAAATGTTATTAGAACATGGTTTAATAAAAGGAGGCGATTTAAATAATGCAATAGTATATGTAGATAAAGAATTGTCTGCAGAAACGATGGAAAAATTAAAAGTAGCCTTTAATAAAGATGCCATTGCAGTAAAATCTAATGGGATTTTAGATAACTTAACTCTGCATCATCCAAACGAAGCAGCAAGGCATAAATTACTAGATGTAATTGGGGATTTGGCATTAATAGGTACCAGAATACGTGGTAAAGTAATCGCTAATAAACCTGGACATTTTGTAAATACACAGTTTGCAAAAAAGCTATCAAAAATTATAAAAAACGAAAAACGAAATAATGTTCCTGTTGTAGATTTTCATCAGAAACCACTTATGGATGTTAATCAAATAATGGATATGTTGCCACATAGGCAACCATTTTTGTTAATAGATAAAATTTTCGAATTAAGCGAATCGCACGTAATTGGCATGAAAAATGTTACCATGAACGAAGAGTTCTTTAAAGGTCATTTTCCAGGAGCTCCAGTTATGCCAGGCGTTTTAATAGTTGAAGCTATGGCGCAAACAGGTGGAATACTAGTGCTTAGCACAGTTCCAGACCCAGAAAACTACCTTACTTTCTTTATGAAAATAGACAAAGTGAAATTTAAACAAAAAGTAGTACCTGGAGACACATTAATTTTTAAATGCGATTTAATTACGCCAATACGTAGAGGAATTTGCCATATGCAAGGTTATGCGTATGCAAATGGTAAAATATGTGCAGAAGCAGAATTAATGGCCCAAATTTCAAAAGTAAAATAACACAGAAAAAAAATGAATCAACCACTAGCATACGTACATCCTGGAGCAAAAATTGCTAAAAATGTAGTAATAGATCCTTTTACAACAATACATAATAATGTAGTAATAGGCGAAGGAACCTGGATTGGTAGTAATGTTACTATAATGGAAGGAGCGCGTATTGGTAAAAATTGTAATATTTTTCCAGGAGCAGTAATTTCTGGAGTACCACAAGATTTAAAATTTAAAGACGAAGACACGCTTACTGTAATAGGAGACAATGTTACCATAAGAGAATGTGTAACTATTAATAGAGGTACTACCGATAAAATGAAAACCGTAATTGGCGATAATTGTTTAATAATGGCGTATTGCCATATTGCACACGATTGCGTAGTAGGTAATAACTGTATATTTTCTAACAATAGTACATTAGCAGGACATATAACTGTTGGCGATTTTGTTGTATTAGCTGGAATGACAGCAGTGCATCAATTTTGTTCTATTGGAAATCATGCTTTTGTAACTGGAGGTTCTTTAGTAAGAAAAGATGTTCCGCCATATGTAAAAGCAGGACGTGAGCCACTTTCGTATGTTGGAATAAACTCTGTTGGTTTAAGAAGAAGAGGTTTTTCAACCGAAAAAATAAGAGAAATTCAAGATATATTTAGAATACTATATCAAAAAAATTATAACAATACGCAAGCTTCCGATTTAATAGAAGCAGAAATGGAAGCAACTCCAGAGCGAGATGAAATATTACAATTTATAAAAAATTCTCATCGAGGAATTATGAAAGGATATTTTAAATCGAATTAAAAAAAATATTAAAAAAATAAATTAATTTACAATTAGCAACAATGGCATCAACTAGTGATATTAGAAACGGATTATGTATTAAGTACAATCACGATATATTTAAAATAATAGAATTTTTACACGTAAAACCAGGAAAAGGACCTGCTTTTGTAAGAACTAAACTAAAAAGTGTTACCACAGGAAAAGTAATCGATAATACATTTTCTGCTGGACATAAAATTGAAGATGTTCGTGTAGAAACTCACAAATTTCAATTTTTATATCACGATGGAGAATTCTATCATTTTATGAATCAAGAAGACTATACGCAAATTAGATTATTGGAATCTGCATTAGACAGGCCAGACTTAATGAAAGAAGGCGAGATAGTAACAGTAATAATAAACACCGAAGATAATATGCCATTATCTGTAGAAATGCCAGCAAGTGTAATTCTAGAGGTAACCGCAACAGAGCCTGGTGTAAAAGGGAATACCGCAACCAATGCAACCAAACCTGCAACTGTAGAAACAGGAGCGACAGTTAATGTACCGTTGTTTATTAACGAAGGCGATAAAATTAAAGTAGAAACCGAAAAAGGGAACTACAAAGAGCGCGTTAAAGAATAATTTATAGCTAGCTTTTACTACATATATGAAATTTCCAAAACCTTATTCATTAAAAGAAATTGCCAATTTAATAGATTGTAAATTTATTGGAGACGCTAACTTTCCAGTTCTTGGAAGCAACGAAATTCATGTTGTAGAAAAAGGAGATATTGTATTTGTAGACCACCCAAAATATTACGACAAGGCACTGCAGTCTGCAGCTACTATAGTATTAATAAATAAAGAAGTAGAATGCCCAGCAGGAAAAGCCTTGCTTATAAGTGATGATCCTTTTCGTGATTTTAATAAAATAACACAGCACTTTAAACCATTTCAAGCAGCTAATGTTGCTATAGCTCCAACTGCGAAAATTGGAAAAAACACCATTATTCAGCCTAATTGTTTTATAGGTAATCATGTTGTGATTGGAGACGATTGTGTTATACATTCAAATGTAAGTATTTACGATAATACTGTAATTGGTAACCAGGTAACCATACAAGCTGGTTGTATATTAGGTGCTTCGGCATTTTATTACAAAAAAAGACCAGAAGGTTACGACCAACTTAAATCTGGAGGTCGTGTAATAATTGAAGATAATGTTGACATAGGAGCACTATGTACTATAGATAAAGGTGTCACAGGAGATACAACAATAGGAGCAGGTTCTAAACTAGATAACCAAATACAAGTTGGTCACGACACAATAATTGGTAAAAAGTGTTTAATTGCTTCACAAACTGGAATTGCAGGATGCTGTATTATTGAAGATGAGGTTACTATTTGGGGACAAGTAGGAACGAATAGCGGAATTAAAATTGGTGCAAATGCAGTAATTTTAGGACAGACAGGTGTTACAAAATCGGTGCCTGGAGGAAAATCGTATTTTGGAACACCAATAGAAGAATCCAGAGTAAAACTTAAAGAGTTAGCATATATAAAAAAAATTCCTAGTATATTAGAGCAATTAAAAAACGAAAAATAATGTCCCCTAAAGAAATAGTTCAACAATTTTATAATTCCGATTTAGCAAATAATACCGATTCTGTAGATGCCTGTTTTCATAAAGA
>JBMZDY010000049.1:0-10112 GCA_049614585.1 Oceanihabitans sp. | reverse complement strand
TTCATTACCATTAAACTTTAATAAATGCATTTTATCGATGTTTTTTGCTTTTAATCCGAAATAATTAGCTATCTTTACCTTTTTAATTGTAATAAGTTGAGACCTAGGAAACTATTAAAATATCAATTACTTAAGTTTAATTTTAGTTTAAGTGCATTAATATATTGTTTTATTACAATAGCATATTCGCAACAAATAACTGTAAATACTTCGCTTACAGCGCAAGAGTTAATAGAAAATAGTTTTGTTCAAGGCTGTGTAGACATTGTAAATATAAATTCTACCATAAACGGAAGCACTGTAAATTTAACTAGTTTTGGATCTTTTAATAGTGCAAATTCTAACTTCCCTTTTACCGATGGTATTGTATTAACAACAGGTAATGCAGCTTCAGCTGGTAACACAAACATCTCAGAAATATTAAACGATGGAAACACAAATTGGGGAACAGATGCCGATTTAGAAACTGCTTTAGGCATTAATAATACCTATAATGCTACCAGTATAGAGTTCGATATTACTTCAATAAGTAACCAATTACAATTTCGATATCTTTTAGCTTCCGAAGAATATGCAGAACGCTATTTGTGTGACAATGCAGATAGCTTTGTGTTTTTAATTAAAGAAACAGGAAGCTCGCTTCCGTATACCAATGTAGCCATAGTACCAGAAACCACAACACCTGTAAGTACGCAATCGATACATGCAGAAATTTTTGGGTTTTGTCCACCAGAAAACGAAGCTTACTTTGAAGGATATAATATAGGAGATACAAATTACGACGGAAGAACAGTTCCGCTTACAGCAACGGCAACCATTACGCCTTACGTACAGTACCATGTTAAATTAATACTTGCAGAACAATTTGACTCTAATTACGATACTGCAGTTTTTATTGAAGGAAATAGTTTTAGTCCTACTATTAATTTAGGAGACGATATTTCAACTTGCTCAAATTCGGTAGTATTAAATGCCGATATTGGTAATGCACAAGCTACTTATGCTTGGTATTTAAATAATACGCAAATTTCTGGTGAAGCGCTTCCACAACTTACAGCAACACAATCGGGAGTTTATAAAGTAGAAATAAGTATTCCGCTAAATGGAAGTATTTGTATTATAGAAGATGAAATAGAAATCACTTTAAGTTCGGAACAAAATACAGATCCTATTGCCGATTTCGAAATTTGTGATGATTCTAGTAACAATCAAACCGAAGTTTTCGATTTAAGCCTAATGGATGCTAACGTTCTAGCGGCTGTTCCTCCTGCAAACTATTCTATTTCTTACCATTTAACTTTAGCGAACGCACAAGCAAATACCAATGCTATAACCAGCCCTATTACCAATACTAGCAATCCGCAAACTATTTATGTTAGAATAGAAGACAACAATTCTATTTGCCTTGCTTATGCACCAATAAATCTTGTAGTACAGCCAGCACCAACAATAAATGTAACACCTTTAAGTGTTTGCGATGTAGATAATGATGGTTTTGCAGAATTTGATTTATCTATAAAAGACTCCGAAATTATTAACGGCCAAGCAAACGCACAAGTAAGTTACCATACAACACAAAACGATGCAAATACAGGTAGCAACCCAATAACAGCTCCATATACCAACAATTCTTCCCCTAGTGAGCAATTATTTATTAGGCTTTTAAATACCAATACTGGCTGTTACAATACAGCACCTTTAACAATAGATATAAACGGAATTCCAATTATTAATACTACAGATCCTATTTATATTGATGCATGCGATACCGACCACGATGGCTTTGCTGCGTTTGATTTAACCCAAATAACCAATCAAGTTTTACAAGGGATAAGCAATGTATCGGTTGCTTTTTTTGAAACACAAATAGATGCCGAAAATAATACAAACCAAATTGCAAATCCTACCAATTTTACCAATACCATACCTAACGAACAAACACTATATATTCGTGTTCAAGACAATAACACTGGTTGTGCAACTATAAGACCCTTCGAAATACATACCAATTTATTACTTACCGCAACTAGAATTTTTAACCGTTACATTTGCGATATAGATAACGATGGCGTAGAAAACACATTTCTAAGCACATTAGAAGTTGCCATGATTTCTACTTTACAAAATGTAAACATTACATTTTATACTTCGCCAGAAGACCAACAAAACAATACCAATGCAATAGACGAAACTGTTCCTTTTACTTTAACAAACAACAACAGTCCACAAACTTTTTACATTACAATAGAAAATGCGAATTGTACAGAAGTAGATCAATTTGATTTGTTCCTTGCTCCTATTGAAACCTTTAACTCTATAGTAGAAACAACTTATTGCGACACGAACGACGATGGCTTTACAACTATAGACCTTTCTAGTTTCGATAATTTAATAACCAATAATACACCAGGATTTGAAGTACATTATTTTTTAAATCAAACTGATGCAGATAATAATGAAAACGAGCTTCCTACTAATTACGATAATATAGCAAATCCATTCGATTTGTTTGTAAGAATACGAAACACTACTACTGGTTGTTATAGCACCAATAGTTTTACATTAACCGTTTTACCAGCACCTACAGTAACACATCCTAGCGATTTTATTGTTTGCGATACCAACCAAGATACCATTACAACAATAAATTTAGAAGATAAAATACCAGAAATTGTAAGCGATACTAATGGTTTAAATATTTCCTTCTTCACTAATTTAGACGATGCGAATAATAATGTAAATGCAATTAGCGATGCCACAAATTTTTCTAGCACTAGCCAAACCGTGTATATTCGAATTGAAAATATAAATACAACTTGTTTTGCTATCGAAACTTTAGATATTTATGTTTCTCCGCTACCATTAATACCAAATATTGTATCTAACTATAATTTATGCGAAGATGATAACGACCAAACTTCCGAATTTATACTTAGCACCAAAGACAACGAAATATTAAATGGACAAAACGGCATGGAAGTTTCCTACTACGAAACCCTTCAAAATGCTATAGACAAGGTATTTCCTATCGATAAAAATTCGCCTTATAGTAATCTTTCTAGTCCGCAAATTATTTTCATTCGTGTAGAAAACATAGCAAATACCAATTGCTTTAGTACTAGTGATTTTGAAATTGAAGTTTCGCCAAACCCTATATACAATACACCACAAAATTTAATAGTTTGTGATAGCGATGGTACAAACGATGGCTTTTTTGAATTCGATTTTAATGCTGTTATTAATAACATAAGCCAAGCAAGTAGTCAAACTTTAAATATTACATTTCACTTATCACAAAACGATGCAGTAAGCAATAGTAACCAATTGCCATTATTATACACCAATACAACACCTAACCAGCAAATATTTGCGCGTATAGAAAATAATTTTTCTTGTTTTTTAGTGGAAGAATTTGGCTTAAGTACATTAATTATTCCAGAGGTAACAAATGCCGAACCATTAACGCTTTGCGATACAAATTACGATGGTATAAACACTTTCGATATTACTGCTGCCAATTACCAAATACTAGATATACGTCAAGATAATTTAACTATAAACTACTATACTAATTTAAACGATTTAGATAGCCAAATTAACCCTATTCAAAATCCAAATGCTTTTCAAAATACGAGTAATCCGCAAACGGTTTTCATTAGTATATTAAATACCGAAACGGGTTGTTATGCGGTTGTTCCTGTAGAATTAATAAGCAATTTACCTCCTTTAGTAAATACAAATGTTACCACTCAAATTTGCGATAATGATAGCAATAGCTACAACTTAACCAATGCAGATAATTTAATACTAGATAATAGCAACAATGTTAATTTAAGTTACCATGCCACAAGTATTGAAGCAGAAAGCAATACCAATCCTCTGGCAAATGCATATACATACCAAACCAATAACGATACTATTTTTGTACGTGCAGAAAATAGTATAACCGGCTGCCATACCGTTACATCTTTTGTATTAGAGGTAAATCCATTACCAAATATAAATACAATACCTAATTTAGAAACCTGCGATACCGATTACGATAGCATTTTTACTTTCGATTTATCGCAACAAACACCAATTGCTTTAGGCACGCAAAACCCTTCGAATTTTACAGTAAGCTATCACAACTCGCAAATAGATGCAGATTTAGGCGAAAATAATTTAAATACCAATTTTACTACAGCTTCTACAACAGTCTATGTTCGAATTGAAGATAATAACACTGGGTGTTTTAGTACTTCTAGTTTCGATATTTTAGTTTACCGCAAACCCATAGTTAATATAGAAAATCAAACCATTTGTTTAGAAAACCTACCTTTAGTTGTAAGTGCAGAAACAGGCTTTGCAACAGATACTTATTTATGGTCAACAAATGCCACTACACCAGAGATAGACATTAGTACAATAGGTACTTATAGTGTAACAATTACAACCGAAAATAATTGTTCTACAACAGCAACATTTATTATTTCGGAGTCTGAGCAAGCAACAATCGAATTTACCGAACAAGTAGATTTTTCAAACCCAAATAGTATAACTGTAACTATTAATGGTATAGGTAATTACCTTTACGTATTAGACAATGGTGTCCCTCAAGAATCTAATTTTTTTAATAACGTTTCAATTGGTTTGCATACCATAACTGTAATAGACCTAAATGGTTGTAGTTCGGTTTCCAAAGAAATAATTATTATGGATGTGCCACAGTTTTTAACACCAAATAACGATGGTTATTTCGATACTTGGCACATAACTGGTGTTTCGCAAATACCAGGAACTGTGGTTATTGTTTTCGATCGTTACGGAAAAATATTAACTACCCTTACCCATAACTCTAATGGTTGGGATGGCAAATACAATGGCAACAACATGCCTGCAAACGACTATTGGTATCTTGCGAAAGTTATTTATAACGAAAAAGAATTTGAGCTACGAGGTCATTTTACATTAAAAAGATAAAGTAAAACATTACAATTCTTTAACATCACTTTTACAAAGAATACTTTTCTTTAACTATATTTGCAAACTGAAAAACGATTTGCATGAAAAAGCTATTTCTTTTTGTAATGATCTGGTATACAGGACAGTCCTTTGCGCAAAACATTTACGTAGACAGCCAAGCATATACACCACAGCAACTTATTGAAGATGTTCTTATAGATAGCGACTGCATGAGCAATATAGTTGTTACAAATGTAATAGGCGGAAATTTTGGAAGTGCAGAACAAAGTTATGGTTATTTTGATGCTACAGGAACTAGTTTCCCTATACAAAGCGGAATTGTTTTAGGTACCGGAAGACTAGCTAATGTTCCTGGCCCTAACGATAATTTAAGTGACGATACAGCAAGTGGTTGGATTGGCGATAGCGATTTAGAATATGTGCTTGGTGAAAATAACACGCATAATGCAACCATTATAGAATTTGAATTCGAATCGATAGCAGATCAAATTAGTTTTCGCTATTTATTTGCTTCCGAAGAATACCAAGAATACGACGAAAGTACTTGCCAATATTCCGATTTATTTGGGTTTTTAATTAAAAAACAAATCGAGCCAAATTCAGCTTATCAAAATATTGCTCTTGTTCCTGGAACTAATACTCCTGTAAAAGTAACAACGGTTCATCCAGATATTCCTGGAGAATGTGGCCCAATAAACGAAGCTTATTTTGGCCAATGGAATGATGCTACTGCTCCTATTAACTTTAATGGTCAAACAAAAGTGCTTACTGCTACAGCACAAGTAGTTCCAAACGAAAGGTATCATGTAAAATTAGTAATTGCAGACGAGTATAATTACCGCTACGATTCGGCTGTATTTTTAGAAGCTGGCAGTTTTAACCTAACAACAGATTTAGGAACAGATTTTTTATTAGCAACTAACAATCCGCTTTGCAATAACGACACTGTTATCCTAGATGCTACCAATAACGTAGCTACAAATTACAAATGGTTTAAAGATGGCATAGAAATTACTGGCGAAAATAATGCTACTTACACGGTAAATAGCCCAGGTGTTTATACGGTAGAAGTTACCGTTTCTTCTACTTGTATTTCTTATGGAGAAATTACTATAGAATACCAACAAACTCCAGTAGATACCTTAACAAATGTAAATACTTGCGACAGTTATACTTTACCAACTATTAATAATGGTAATTATTTTACAGCATCTGGAGGTACTGGTTTTATGCATACTGCTGGAGATACCATAACTACTACGCAAACCCTTTATATCTATAACGGATTTGGTAACTGTTCTGAAGAATCTAGTTTCGAAATTACCATAACTAATTCGCCAATTGCAGATGTATTATCTAATGTGAATGAATGCGATAGCTATACGCTTCCTAATTTAAATGTTGGAAACTACTACACAGCTTCTGGCGGTAATGGAACACAACTAAATGCTGGAGACAATATTACTAGCACACAAACAATTTATATATATGCAGAATCAACTGCAAATGCAAGTTGTTTTAACGAGTCTAGTTTTGTGGTTACCATAAACGGTACAGGAACTGTAGATACAATTAACAACCAATCCGTTTGTGATAGTTTTATTTTACCTGCTATTAGTAATGGTAATTATTATACAGCTTCAAATGGTGGAGGAACTGCACTTTTTGCTGGAGATAATATTACAAATACGCAAACTATTTATATATACCATCAAAATGGTAATTGTTCGGCGGAATCTAGTTTTACAATTACTATAATTGAAACACCAACGGTAGATACCTTAAATAATGTTAATACTTGTAATTCCTATACCCTAAGCGCATTATCTGCAGGAAACTACTATACAGCTTCTGGTGGTAACGGAACCCTTTTAAATGCTGGAGATACCATAACTACTACGCAGACCATTTATATTTATGCAGAGACTGGAACATCTCCAAATTGTTCTAACGAAACTAGTTTTACGGTAACAATAAATCTAAACCCATTAGTAGATACGCTAAATAATGTAACGCTTTGCGACAGTTATACTTTACCAACGCTTGTAAATGGCGATTTTTACACTGCTCCAAGTGGCGGCGGAACGCAACTCTTTGCTGGTGATAGTATAAACAATTCGCAAACCATTTATATTTATACAGAGATTGGCGATTGCTCTGCAGAGTCAAATTTTATGGTTACTATAATTGATGCACCAACGGTAGATACCTTAAACAATATTAACACTTGTAATTCCTATACCCTAAGCGCATTATCTGCAGGAAACTACTATACAGCTTCTGGTGGTAACGGAACCCTTTTAAATGCTGGAGATACCATAACTACTACGCAGACCATATATATTTATGCAGAGACAGGAACTTCTCCAAATTGTTCTAACGAAACTAGTTTTACGGTAACTATAAACCCAAACCCATTAGTAGATACGCTAAATAATGTAACGCTTTGCGACAGTTACTCATTACCATCGCTTGTAAATGGTGATTTTTATACTGCTCCAAGTGGCGGCGGAACACAACTCTTTGCTGGCGATAGTATAAACAATTCGCAAACCATTTATATTTATAGTGAGATTGGCGATTGCTCTGCAGAGTCAAATTTTATGGTTACTATTAATAACACACCAACTGTAGATGTGTTAAACAACGTAGATATTTGCGATAGTTATACCTTACCAGCGCTTAATGTTGGTAATTATTTTACCCAATTAAATGGCAATGGCACGCAACTTTTTCCTGGAGATAGTATTACAAGCTCTCAAACTATTTATGTTTATGAAGAAACAGCAACAACTCCAAACTGTTTCGACCAGAGCAGTTTTCAAGTAAATATACTTACAGGAGTAATTGTTGATAATTTAAACAATGTTACTGCTTGCGATTCTTATACTTTACAACCTATTACAAACGGTAATTATTTTACAAGTACAAATGGTAACGGCACGCCATTATTTGCTGGAGATGTATTAACAAACACGCAAACGGTATATATTTTTAATCAAAGTGCTAGCTGTATTGCAGAGTCTAATTTTACTATTACCATTAATAATTCGCCAATTGTAGATATACTACCAAATGTTTCCGATTGCGAAAATTTTACTTTACAACCACTTAATGTTGGAAATTATTTTACAGAAACTGGTGGTAATGGAACACAATTACAAGCTGGAGATATTATTACTACAACCCAACTGGTATATATTTATGCCGAAACGAATACTGTACCAAACTGTTTCGACGAGTCTAGTTTTACCATAACTATAAATCCAACACCGCAAGTAGATATTTTAAATAACCAAAGTACCTGTAATTACTTTAATTTACAGCCACTTACTAATGGTAATTATTTTACCGAAACAGGAGGAACTGGAATGCCGCTTTTTGCTGGTGATACCATTTATACTTCGCAAACAATTTATATTTATAATAGCAGTGCTAATTGTGATAACGAGAGCAGTTTTGAAATCACCATTTTTCCAGCAACCAATTTTAGCTTAACCCAAGATAATATTCAAATTACCGAGCAAGATCTATTAGTACTAATGGACGATATGTCTATTAATTATCAATATGCAATAGATAACCAAAATTATCAAAACAGTAATTTGTTTTACAATCTTACCGAAGGTTTACATATTTTACATGTGCAAGACGAAAACGGTTGTGTACAACAAAATATAACCTTTACTATAGAAGTAGATAAATTTATTATCCCTGCTTTTTTCACTCCAAATGCAGACAATTATAACGATACTTGGCAAGTAATAGATAGTAAAAACCGTATTAAAAGCATATATATTTTTGATAGGTACGGAAAAGTAATTACACAAGTTGCACCAAATTCTTATGGTTGGGATGGTAATTATAATGGCAAAGTTGCACCTAGTACCGATTATTGGTATAGTATAACTCTTTTAGATGGAACTCTACATCAAGGGCATTTTACTTTAAAGCGATAGTAATTGTTAATTCTTGTAATATTACAATTGTAAAACGCTAAAAACTAAAGGCTCTTTTGTAACTTTATGCTCCCATAGCATTTTTAACATTAGCACTTTTACATGCGTTTTAAATTAGAATCCGACTTTAAACCTACTGGAGACCAACCGCAAGCCATTAAGCAATTGGTAACTGGTATGAATAGTAACGAAAAATACCAAACCCTGCTTGGTGTTACTGGTTCTGGAAAAACCTTTACCGTTGCAAATGTTATAGAAGAAGTACAAAGACCTACACTTGTATTAGCACACAACAAAACACTAGCAGCACAGTTATATAGTGAGTTTAAACAGTTTTTTCCAGAGAATGCAGTAGAATATTTTGTTTCGTATTACGACTATTACCAACCAGAAGCATACATTCCTGTTTCTGGTGTTTACATAGAAAAAGATCTATCGATAAACGAAGAAATAGAAAAAATGCGACTTAGCACTACTTCTTCCCTACTTTCAGGACGTCGTGATGTACTAGTAGTAGCTTCGGTTTCCTGTTTATATGGTATAGGAAATCCCGTAGAATTTCAAAAAAATGTAATTACATTAAAACGCGACCAAATAATTTCGCGCACCAAATTATTACACCAATTAGTACAAAGTTTATATTCTAGAACCGAAGCAGATTTTAACCACGGAAACTTTCGTATAAAAGGCGATACAGTAGATATTTTTCCTAGTTATGCAGACGATACTTTCCGGATTCACTTTTTTGGCGATGAGATTGAAGAAATTGAATCGTTTAATATTCAAACCAATCAAGTAATTGAAAAATACGATATCCTAACCATCTATCCTGCAAATATGTTTGTTACCTCGCCAGATGTTTTACAAGGTGCCATTAAAGACATTCAAGACGATCTGGTTAAACAGCATGATTATTTTAAAGAAATAGGAAAACATTTAGAAGCTAAACGCTTAAAAGAACGTACCGAATTCGACTTAGAAATGATTCGAGAATTAGGCTATTGTTCTGGTATCGAAAACTATTCTCGTTATTTAGATGGCAGACTTCCAGGAACACGACCTTTTTGTTTATTAGATTATTTTCCAGAAGATTTTTTAATGGTAGTAGACGAAAGTCACGTAACCATTTCGCAAGTCCACGCCATGTATGGAGGCGACCGAAGCAGAAAAGAAAATTTAGTTGAATAT
>JBMZDY010000048.1:0-10150 GCA_049614585.1 Oceanihabitans sp. | reverse complement strand
TTAGATGCTGCTGGAAAAGTGGTTACACCAGAAAACGCAATAATGTGGGGAAGCTGGGTTAACACCATTATAAATTTAATAATTGTAGGTCTAGTAATGTTTTTAATTGTAAAAGCATATAACAAAACCAAAAAACCAGAAGCTCCTGCTGCTCCATCTGGACCATCAGACAACGACCTTCTAATAGAAATTAGAGACGCATTAAAAAAGTAATTATTAGAATATACTTTTTTAATCATAAAAAACCACTTTGTTTTTACGAAGTGGTTTTTTTTATGCTTTTATTAAAATTTTACGACTAATAAATAATTACTTTTGTAAAAAAAAGGAAAATGAAAATTGCGGTTGTTGGTGCCACAGGCATGGTAGGTAAAGTTATGTTAAACGTTTTAGAAGAACGTAACTTCCCTGTAGAAGAAATACTATTGGTAGCTTCTAGCAAATCTGTTGGAAAAACTTTAGAATTTAAAAACCAAAAGCATACAGTAATAAGTTTAGAAGAAGCGGTAAGTAAAAAACCAGATATTGCCTTGTTTTCTGCCGGAGGAAACACCTCGTTAAATTGGGCTCCAAAATTTGCTGCTGTTGGCACTACTGTAATAGATAATTCGTCGGCATGGCGAATGGAACTTGACAAAAAATTAGTAGTACCAGAAATAAACGCAAACCTACTTACTAAAACCGATAAAATAATTGCAAATCCAAACTGCTCTACCATTCAAATGGTTATGGTATTAGCGCCTTTACATAAAAAATACAAAATAAAACGTATTGTTGTTTCGACCTACCAGTCTATTTCTGGAACCGGATTAAAAGCCGTAAAGCAATTAGAAAACGAACTCGCAGGTATTAAAGGCGAAATGGCTTATCCGTATCCAATACACCAAAACGCAATTCCGCATTGCGATGTATTTGAAGAAAATGGCTATACTAAAGAGGAAATGAAACTGGTAAGAGAAACCCAAAAAATACTTAACGATAAAAGTATTGCAGTTACAGCAACTGCAGTTCGTATACCAACCGCTGGTGGACACAGTGAAGCGGTTAATATTGCTTTTGAAAATGATTTTGATTTAACAGAGGTTAGGCAATTATTACAAAACACTAAAGGAGTAACTCTACAAGACAACCCAGTTGTAAACACCTACCCGATGCCTATTTATGCACAAGGAAAAGACGATGTTTTTGTAGGTAGAATTCGTCGCGATGGTTCGCAGGAAAACACGCTAAACCTATGGATTGTTAGCGATAATTTACGTAAGGGAGCAGCTACAAATACGGTGCAAATTGCAGAATATTTAGTAGAAAATAATTTAGTTTAAGATTTATAAATCAAATATTTTTTTATTCAACACCAAGCCTTAAACCTTTAAGTACATAGCATTTACGTATTTTTTTTCTATATTGTTGAACTTTTGTTTTTACAATATTTAATATGAAAAAAAAATACGCCTTAATTATACTCTTTTTAGCTGTTATTGGTTTCGTTTCTTGTAGTTCAGACGATGGTAATTACGTAGCATTAGAAATGGAAACAAATCCAGATTTAGTATCTGTAGTTCAAAATTCTACAATTACCATTTCTATCTATAATAACGATAATAACATACCAACAAATGGTAGTTTAACAACTAGTTTACCAACAAATGGGGAGCTTACCATTACCGATCCAAACAATACACCAAATAACCCTAGCGATAATGTATTAAGCTATACACCACAAGCAAATTTTACTGGAAGCGATAGCTTTACCTATACTATTTGTAATAGCGAAAGCCCACAAATGTGTAAAACCGAAACGGTAAGCATTACCATTACTTCTGGTTCTCCTGTGGTTTTTGATGCTTCGCAAGTTCCTTACGCTACCCTTTCAGAATATCATTTTTTCGAAGGAGATATTAAAGATCAAAATCCCGCTTTTGGTGTTATTCCTTACGAGCCAATCTCTACATTATTTACAGATTATGCACATAAAAAACGTTTTATATGGATGCCTAATAATACAGTAGCTACTTATGGTAACGATTACGACTTATTAAATTTCCCAGATGGAACTATTCTTATTAAGAGTTTTTATTATAACAATGTACAGCCTTCTGGAGACACTAAAATAATTGAAACAAGATTAATGATTAAACAAGCTACTGGTTGGGAATTTGCAAACTACATTTGGAACGACGCACAAACCGAAGCTACCTACGACCTCTCTGGAGGAACTGTAAGTAATTTACAATTTATAGACAATGGTGTAACAAGAACCATAAACTACGAAATACCACCAGAAAGCGATTGCTTCACCTGTCATAAAAATGCTGGTATTAGCAAACCTATTGGTCCAGAACCACAAAACTTAAATAAAGATTTTCCGTTTGCAACTGGTGTACAAAACCAATTACAAAAACTGGTAGATATTGGTTATTTAAACGAAAAGCCAGCAACTATAAATACCGTTGTAAATTGGGAAGATACCACACAGTCTTTAGACCTAAGAGTACGATCGTATTTAGATATTAATTGTGCACATTGCCATACCGATTTAGGGCATTGCGATTATAGACCAATGCGCTTAGCTTTTAATGAAAGTGATAACGAAACAAATCTTGGTGTTTGTGTAGAGCCCGAAGAAAATGTTTCGCCTTTTATAAAAATTGTATTACCAGGTAATATATCAAAATCTATGTTACACTTTAGATTAAGTACAACGCAAGAACAATACAAAATGCCTTTAATAGGAAGGTCTATTGTACATGAAGAAGCGGTACAACTTATTGAAGATTGGATAAACTCATTAACAACAACATGTCCTTAAATTATTTAAATTATGAATAAAATTACATTTTTTTTACTTTTCATTTTTACATTTTATAATGTAAACGCACAAGGTCCTGGAGACAATTGTGTACAGGCAATAGCTGTAAACTTAGGGGTTCATAGTTACAGTACTATTAATGGAGACGAGCCTCCTGCAGATTGTGTTGGTCAATTCTCTAATGGTACAAATGGCGAATGGTACTCCTTTACCCACGATACCACCGAAAACATTACGGTTTCTACCGACTTAGCAATAAATAACGGAGCAGATACTAGACTACATGTTTATACAGGTTCTTGTAATACCTTAACTTGCGTTGATGGCGATGACGATTCTGGAAATGGGCTTTTGTCTACGCTTACTTTTCAAGCTACAGCAAATACTACATACTACATCGTATTCGATAATAGATGGGGATCTACAGGAAGGGATTTCGAAATTAGTGTTGGCGGAGGTGGCAACACAACCTCGCCAATAAACTTTACACAACAAAACCTTACTATTACAGGAGAAGGTCGTGCAATTGTAGATATGAATGGCGATTTTCTAGACGATATTGTTTCAATTACTAGCACAAATATTAATATACATTACCAAACTGCAACCGGTTTTTCCGAATCTAATTTTACTACAGAATCTGCAGCTACTCCTTCTTGGAGTTTAGCAGCTGGAGATATAGATAAAAATGGTTTTAACGACTTACTTTACGGTAACGGTTCTGCTGTAACATTTATGAAAGCAAACGATACAGGTACTGGCTATAACAGAGTTTATGGCTCTGGAGGTGTGTTTTCGCAACGTTCTAATTTTGTAGATATAGATAACGATGGGCATTTAGATGCTTTTGTATGTCACGATGTAGAACCAAACGTATACTTTATAAACGATAAATTTGGAAACTTGGTTTACTACCAAACATTTTTAGGTGGTGCACCTTACGAATTAGGAGATGATGCCGCTGGCGGAAACTATGGTTCTATTTGGGTAGATTATGATAACGATAGAGATATCGATATGTTTATTGCAAAATGTAGAGGTGGAAACCCAACCATTAGTATTAACGAAATGTACACCAACGATGGAAATAATAATTATACCGAAAACGCTGCCGATTTAAACCTTGCAGATAATATGCAAACTTGGTCTTCTGCTTGGGGAGATTTTGATAACGATGGAGATATGGACGTGTTTGTTGGTGCTAGTTCTGGGTCGCATAAATTAATGCGTAACGACATGAATACAACTGGAGGATTTACCAATATAACCTCTGCTCAAAATGTAGCTAGCTTAAACGCAACCTCGATAGAAACTACAACTTACGATTTAGATAACGATGGAAACCTAGATTTAATTAGTGGAGAACACGTACTATTTGGAGATGGTAATATGGCATTTACTTTAGAAGCTAATTTAATTGGTGCTAGCAGACGTGCTTTTGGAGATATTAATAACGATGGTTTTTTAGATGTGTTTTCAGAAAATGGAACGGTATTTACCAATAATACAAACAACAACAACTGGATAACTATTAATACCATTGGTACCGATAGTAATATAAATGGTATTGGTGCAAGAGTAGAATTACATACACCATCTGGAGTGCAAATAAGAGATGTACGTAGTGGAGATGGTTTTCGTTTTATGAGTTCCTTAAACACACATTTTGGTATGGGAACAGAAGATACCATTAATAATGTAATAATTTATTGGCCTTCTGGAACTGTAGATAACATTCCTAATCTTAGTATAAATACCGTTCATACCATTGTAGAAGGACAGTCTTTAAGTGTAACAGACCAACAATTAGAAAGTTTATCGATATTTCCAAATCCAGTAGCAGATAATATAAATATTAAAACCGCTGCAGTTCTTAATAATAAAATAGCTTCCATTTTTGATATTAACGGAAAAAGAGTTTTAAACAAAAAACTAACTAGTAATTCCATTAATGTCTCTAAACTACAAAGTGGTGTATATATATTAAGAATAGAATCTAACGGAAAAACAATAAACAGAAAATTTATAAAGAACTAAAAAACAATCTTTTTTAGTTTGTTAAAAACGCTTACTATTATGGTAAGCGTTTTTTTTATCTTATTTTTGAGTATTCACGAATAATTAAAACCAAATACAATGAAAAAAATATCTCTTGGTTTACTAACCCTTTTAATTGTAATGTCTTGCAAAAAAGAACAGCCTAAAAAAGAAATTATAACGGTTCAATATCCAGACACCAAACAAGTCGATACGGTTACCAACTATTTTGGAACCAATGTAAAAGACCCTTATCGTTGGTTAGAAGACGATAGAAGTAAAGAAACCGAAGCTTGGGTAAAAGAGCAAAATGTAGCTACCTATGGGTATTTAGATAACATTCCTTACCGTAAAGAATTACAAGAACGCCTAGAAAAACTTTGGAATTACGAAAAAATAGGATCTCCTTTTAAAGAAGGAAAACATACCTATTACTATAAAAATAATGGTTTACAAGACCACTATGTGGTATACCGTAAAGATGCCAACCAGAAAGAAGAAATATTTTTAAACCCAAATAAATTTTCGAAAGATGGTACCACATCATTAGCAGGATTAAGCTTTACAAAAGATGGTAGTTTAGCTGCATATTCAATATCGGAAGGTGGTAGTGACTGGCGAAAAATAATAATTCTAAAAACAGAAACTAAAGAGATTATTGAAGACACAATAATAGATGTAAAATTTAGTGGTATTTCCTGGAAAGGTAACGAAGGCTTTTTCTATTCTAGTTACGACAAACCAAAAGGTAGCGAATTGTCGGCCAAAACAGACCAACATAAACTGTATTATCATAAACTAGGAACACAACAAAAAGAAGACGTGGTAGTATATGGCGCTTTACAAAGCGAAAAACATCGTTATATTGGTGGTAGTGTTTCCGAAGACCAAAAATACTTAAGTATTTCGGCATCTGTTTCTACCTCTGGAAATAAACTATTTATAAAAGATCTAACCAATCCAAATTCTAAATTAGTTCCTGTTTTAAACCATACCAATTCCGATACGTATATAGTAGAAAACGAAGGCAGCAAACTATATTTATATACCAACTTAAATGCACCAAACGGAAAAATAGTTACTGTTGATGCTGCGAATCCTTCAGAAGAAAACTGGCAGGATTTTATACCAGAAACAAACAATGTACTATCTATATCTACAGGAAGCGGTTATTTCTTTGCAGAATATATGGTAGATGCTGTTTCTAAAGTTACCCAATACGATTATAGCGGAAAACAAGTACGAGAAATTAGCTTACCAGGAATAGGAAGCATTGGGTCTATTGGCGGAAAAAAAGAAGACAAAGAATTATACTATTCTTTTACAAATTATAATACACCAACAAGCATTTATGCTTTTAATGCAAACTCTGGAGAATCTAAACTGTATTGGAAACCAGAAATAGATTTTAACAGTGACAATTACACTTCTAAACAAGTGTTTTTTAAATCTAAAGATGGCACCAAAGTACCTATGCTAATCACTTATAAAAAAGGCATTGAATTAAATGGCAAAAACCCAACGATACTTTATGGTTATGGTGGTTTTAATATAAGCCTAACACCACGTTTTAGTATTACCAATTCGGTATGGTTAGAACAAGGTGGAATTTATGCAGTACCTAATTTAAGAGGTGGTGGCGAATACGGAAAAGAATGGCATAAAGCTGGAACACAATTACAAAAACAAAATGTGTTTGACGATTTTATTGCAGCTGCAGAATATTTAATTTCTAATAAATACACTTCCTCAAATCGTTTGGCAATTTCTGGAAGATCTAACGGTGGTTTATTAGTTGGAGCTACCATGACACAACGACCAGACCTTATGCAAGTAGCGCTTCCTGGTGTTGGTGTTTTAGATATGTTACGCTACCATACTTTTACTGCTGGAGCAGGTTGGGCGTACGATTATGGAACCTCTGAGCAGAACAAAGAAATGTTCGAGTATTTAAAAGCATATTCGCCAGTACACAATGTAAAAGATGGTGTTAGTTATCCTGCAACAATGGTAACTACAGGCGATCACGACGACCGTGTAGTACCTGCACATAGTTTTAAATTTGCAGCCGAATTACAAGCAAAACAAACTGGTAATAACCCCACTTTAATACGAATAGAAGTAAATGCTGGCCATGGAGCTGGAAAACCGGTAAGCATGCAAATTCAAGAATGGGCAGATATTTATGGCTTTACCTTGTTTAATATGGGCTACGATGTGTTACCTAGTAAAACCAACGAAAAAATAAAAGGATAGTTATTTCTCTATGCTTATAGAATTCTATTTTTAATAAAACGATAAAAAACCACTTGCTAATCAAGTGGTTTTTTATATTATTTTTACAACATGCTTCAAGTTAAAAACATCTCTTTTTCTTATTATAAAACACCTGTTTTAAAAAACATTTCCTTTTCTATTAATAAGGGAGAGCATTTTGCAATAATTGGAGAAAGTGGTTCTGGAAAAAGCACTTTATTAAAACTTTTGTATGGAGAATTCGATTTAAATGAAGGTGCTATTTTATGGAATAATAATGAAATTCTTGGTCCCAAGCACAATCTTGTGGTGGGTTATAAATTTATGAAATACGTAGCCCAAGAATTCGATTTGATGCCTTTTATTTCGGTTGCTGAAAATATTGGAAAGTATCTTTCAAATTTTTATCCAGAAGAAAAACAAAAACGCATTAAAGAATTATTGGATGTTGTAGAGTTGAACGCTTTTGCTAATACAAAAGTGAAACTATTAAGTGGCGGACAAAAGCAACGGGTTGCTCTTGCAAGAGCTTTAGCAAAAGAACCAGAAATTATTTTGCTAGACGAGCCTTTTAGCCACATCGATAATTTTAAAAAACAATCCTTACGAAGAAGTCTTTTTAAATATTTAAAAAATAAAAATATTACCTGTATTGTAGCAACACACGACAAAGAAGACGTACTAGGTTATGCTAATAATTTAATGGTTTTACACAACCATAAAATAGAAGTAATAGACACGCCAGAAAATTTATTTAAAAACCCTGGAACCCCATTAGTAGCTTCTTTTTTTGGGGAATTTAATATAATTAATAACCAAATTGTTTTCGCGCATCAATTAGGTATTGTAGAAAAATCGGACTTGGAGGCTACCGTAATAAACAGTTATTTTAAAGGAAATAAGTATTTAATTCAGGCAGATTGGAATGGTGATGCTATTTTTTTTGAAAACCCTTCAGAAATTAACAAAGGCAAAAAGGTTTTCTTAGTAATAAAATGATAAGCTCTATTTTTTTAGGTTGAAACAAAAACAAAATTGGAACGATTAAATTTCTTCACAACAAAAAACCAGAAAATAAACTATTCTCTGGTTTTATTTAAGTTTTAAATAATTGTCAAACTATTATTACGTTGAATAAAAATTTAAAAATTACTTTTTAATCACTTTAATTGTTTTTGTGGCACCTTCTTGCAAGGTTACTCTAAAAAAATATGTTCCGTTTACAAGTGAAGATGTGTTAATAGCTCCGTTTAAAGAGTTTAGTTTTTGAATACTAACGGTTTGACCAAGTATATTGTACACCTCTACTTGCTCAATCACTTTTTGTGAAGCGATGTTCCATACCTCTTTTACTGGGTTTGGATAATAAGTAAAGTCGTTATATTGCACATCGGTAACACTTAAAGGGAGAATTGACACACTATAGGTGCCTAATAATGTAGCACCAGGAAGATCAGTCACGTCATCTGCAGTAAAATAGATATTTCCACTTGCAGGTGCTGCTAGCATTGCAGTATACTCAGCTGGGTCTACTGTCCATGTAGCTGAACCAGAAAATGCTTGAGTACCTGTAACAAAGTCTGAGGTTGGGTCATCTGTATACGTCCACACGTTTAGTCCAGGATCTGTAGTACCGCCAGCTCGAAAAATTAATGGTGTACCGTCTGACGTGTTTAAAAACGATGTTAAATCACCAGAGACAAGTGCGTCTGTTATCGTATGTTCACTGGCAAAAAAATTCTCTAGGTAAAATCCAGTGACGTCAGAACCACTAATGGTTGCTGCAGATGCAGCAGTAGTTGAAACAATCGTAATCTCGTTCGGTGTAGACAGGTCTACTATCAACAATTCTTGTGCGTAACAACAAGCTACAGTAAACAGAAAAAATAATTGTAATTGTCTTTTCATAATTTCTAGGTTTTAGAATAATAATGCTTTGATAATTAGGTATTTATCTTATTCTAATTTAACTTTTTTTTGTTAATTAACAAAAAGTATTGTAAGAATTATATAACATTCTAATGGTTATTTCAATTGAAATTGAAAAATTTGCTTCATTAAAAAACCATAAATAACATCCTTTTTTGAGGTTGATTTGGATGGTGATATAGAATATAATAAAGATGTAAATAGGCTTAAAAAAAGGAGGAATATTGTATTTAAAAACAATTATATAACTGCTACTATCTCTATTTCTTGCTCTCTAAAAGATAGTTTAGTGCTAACCGTTTTACCAATTACTAATTTACCAATTGGTGTGTTGGGTGAAATAGCGTAAAATTTTTCTTTGTTAATGTGTATTTCTCCGGCGCTAATTGCAATATAATAGTTTGCATTATTGGTATAAACTACACTACCCAAGCCAATAGTTTGCGAGGTGTTTTCAACACTTATTTTAGAAAGTGCTTCTTTTACTTTTATAATTTCTGCTAATTGGTTTCCTGCCTTTTCGCGTTCTAGTTGCAACATGGCACGACCAGTTTCATGCTTATCTCCTGCACTGCTTTTGGTTTCGCTTGTAAGAGATTCTTGTATTTCGTTTATGGTTTTTTTAACCGTTAATAGCCTGTTTTCTATAAAGGTGAAACATTGGTTGTATAGTTGTTGTTTTATTTTGTTCATGCTTATCGTTGTCAGGTTGAACTTTACGTCTACGCGCAAGCTAAACTAAAGTCGACACCTAAATATTTATGAGATTCCTGCCTACGCAGGAATTAAATCTGCTAATTCTTTACCAACCAAACTGCCAATTGCTACTCCCATTCCACCAAGTCTTACACCACAAAAAACGTGGTTACTTATTTGTTTTACAATTGCCTTTTTTTGCGAACCAACTCCCATAATTCCACTCCATTTATGGTCAATTTCAAAAGTTGTATTTGGTAAAATGGTGGTTTTTAGAAGTTCTTCTAATTTATTTTGAATAATCTCTGTTTGCGCTAATACTGTGGTTTCTTCGGTTTTAAAATCTAGGTTTCTACCTCCGCCAAATAAAATTCTGTCGTCAATATTTCTAAAATAATAATAGCCCTTATCTAAATGAAAAGT
>JBMZDY010000047.1:0-10323 GCA_049614585.1 Oceanihabitans sp. | reverse complement strand
TTTTGAAAAGCACGGAATTAAGTTTGCACGAAATACCGCATTACATTAATACTACAAAATTTAAATATATAGAATTATTAAAACATTATAATTTTATTACTACGGCTAGTGTGGTATTTAGAAAGCTTGATAATTTTAAAATTCCACATTGGTTTAATAAAATACCATTTGGAGACTTAGGTTTATATAAATTGGTATCAAAACATACAAAGATTATGTGTATTGATGAGGTTATGAGTGTATATCGCTTACATGAAAACGGAATTTATACTAGTTTAAATAAATTGCAAGCGATGCAAAACTATTTAAATTTTTATAAAGTAATATTTACTGCATTAAATCCAGAGGAAAAACAAGTTGTAATTTCAAAAAAGAAGGAGGTTATATTTAAAATTAGTAAATTAAAATTTCCTAGAAAACCTTTGGTACAAAAAATTTATAATAAATATCTTCTATTAAAAAACAAGAATATATGAATCCAATGGTAAGCATTATTATACCCTGTTATAACTCAGAAACCACATTAGAAGATACTTTGGTTTCTGTTTTTAATCAGAATTTTCAAGATTGGGAGGTTATTATGGTAAATGATGGTTCTCCAGATAATCTAGAAGAAGTTGCATTAAAATGGACAAATAAAGACAAAAGATTTAAATATTATAAAAAAGAAAACGGCGGTTTAGGTTCGGCAAGAAATTATGGTATTCAAAAAGCTAAAGGAAACTATATATTGCCTTTAGATTCTGATAATAAAATTAGACCAGATTTTGTAAAAAAAGCAATTATTGTTTTTGAAAAAGATAATTCAATAGGAGTTGTTTACGGAAATGCGATGCGATTCGGAGATGTAAATGAAGAATGGATTATTGGTGATTTTGATGCGTTTAAAATGTTAAGTCATAATTATATAGATGCTTGTGCCTTGTTTAGAAAATCTCTTTTAGAGACCATTGGTGGCTATGAAGAGTCTTTACCACATCAAGGGCATGAGGATTGGGAACTTTGGTTGCGAGTAATGAAAACAAGGTATAAATTTTATTATTTAAATGAAACCACTTTTGATTATCGTGTATTAGAGAATTCAATGATTAATTCATTTAATAAAGAGATGATAAATTTAAATGTTGCGTATATTAAAAATAAACATAGCGACTTATATATAAAATACTATACAAATCTTTATAAACAATATGTAAACGAAAAAGAGAAGCGCAAACCATCGTTAATAAAAAAAATTGTAACAAAATTATTCTCTTAAAAACGAAGAAATAGAATGCACCTTTTTCTAAAAAATAGCAAGTAAAATGGCAGATAAACAGACTGCTTTTTAAAATATATATATATACAATGATTACAGCTTTTACTATTTGTGCCAATAACTATCTTGCCCATGCAAAAACACTGGAGCGTTCATTTAAAAAGCAGCATCCAGAGGTGCATTTTATTATAGCAATACTAGACGAACCTAATGATGCTATAAATTATAACGATTTGGATGCCGATGAAATATTATGGATACCTAAGCTTTTTTCTGGTTTAGTAAATACCTTAAAAAACACATATGGTATTGCCGAATTATGCACCGTAGTTAAACCCGAATTATTCCGATATTTATATAATAAAGAAAACGATATTGTATTATATATAGATCCAGATATTAAAGTGTTTTCAAAGTTTACCGAAGTTTTTACAGCATTAAAAAATAACAATGTGGTGTTAACCCCTCATTTGTGTAGTCCAACTGGCGATGTCGGGCATCCAATAGATAAAGATATTATGCGTACTGGTGTATATAACCTTGGCTTTCTTGCCATGAAAAAAACAAAAGAAACTTTGGCATTTGTAGATTGGTGGGATAAAAGGGTTAAAGCTTACGGGTTTCATGATTTAAAAAAGGGGTATTTTTACGATCAAATTTGGTTAGGATTTGCACCAGCTTTTTTAGATAAAGTTTATATACTTAGAGATTTGGGGTATAATGTAGCAAACTGGAATTTACACGAACGAAAAATTATAAAAAAAGAGGAGCAATATTTTATAAATGATTTAAAAACACCAATTAAGTTTTTTCATTATAGCCATTACAAAATGGAAAATGAGCCTGATATAGCTAGTTATAATCAAAATTTTAACTTAGAGAATAGACCAGATTTAATACCGATTTTTAACGAATATAAAATGGATTTAAAAGCTTCAGGTTATCAATTTTTAAAAGAAATAGCATATCAATTTGGAAAAACAAATCCTCCAGTAATTATTAAAAAAGAATCCAGATTTAGTAAGTCTAAGAAACTTTTTAAAAAGGCCTTACGCGTTTTAATACTAGGGAAATAATATGAAAAACCAAGCAATTGTAGATTTCATGATAATTGGCGCTCAAAAAAGCGCAACAACTACTTTGTTTGATATTTTAAAAACGCATCCCGAACTGGCTGCTTGCAAAAAAAAAGAACCCGAGTTTTTTAGTCATACTAAAAACTGGAAAGAAAAAGTAGATACCTATCATGCTTTGTATACTAAGCAAAAAGGGCAGTTAGCATTTGAAGCAACAACAGCTTATACTGCACATCCGTTTCATAATGCCAATTTAAGGGAAGACTTGTGGGCCTATAACCCAAAACTAAAACTTATATATATTGTACGAGACCCGATAGATCGTATAGTTTCGGCGCATCGGTTTTTATATCGAATGGGTTATGCTAAAAAAAAGAACATAAATTTAAATGTAAAATCTAGTAACTACCATATTTTATTAAGCCAGTATTACTATCAAATAAAACCTTATATCGATCGTTTTGGTGCCGAAAATATTAAAATTCTTTTGTTTGAAGATTTTATAAAATCGCCAAAAAACACGGTAAATACAATTCTCGAATTTTTAAAAGTGCAGCCATTGGAGAATTTCGTTAATATTAAATCGAATACCAAAAGCAGAAAAATAATGCAAAAAGTAGGTTTTAGCCGTATTACACGTTGGTATTTAAAAGCAAAAAAACACTTGCCGTATCGAGTATCTGAAGCATTGAAAAAACGCCTTATGTACCGCGATATTGCAGAATCGGATTTGATTTTTACTAACAAAACCTTGCAGCAATTAGAAAATGAATTAATGCCAGATATAGAAAAATTCGAGCAGTTAATTGATAGAGATTTATCGCATTGGAAACTTAAATTTAAACAGCAATAGCTATGGTAACAGCAGGAGTTTCTATAGTACTATGTACCTTTAACGGTAAATCTCGTTTGGCGAAAACCTTAATGCATTTGGCCAATCAAGAACTAAACATACCTTGCGAAATTGTTTTTGTAGATAATGCTTCTAGCGATGGTACCTTAGAATTTGCAACAAACTGGTGGCAAAAAAACGGACATTCTAATATTTCTTTTCATGCATACCAGCAACCTATTCCTGGAAAATCGTATGCGCAAGATTTAGGATATGCCAAAGCCAATTACCAATATTTATTGGTATGCGATGACGATAATTGGTTGTGTGCTACCTATGTGCAAACCGCTTATAATATTATGCAGGCCAATCCAAATATTGGAGCTCTTGGCGGTTGGTGTGACGCAGCCTTTGAAAGCGAAAAGCCAAAGTGGTTCGACCAATACGCAAAGTATTTTGCAGTAGCAAAACAAGGCACAGAAAGTGGCGATATTACTAATAAAAAAGGCTGTTTGTATGGCGCAGGAATGGTACTGCAAAAACAACATTGGCTTGAATTAAAAACGCTTGGTTTTAAGCATATGCTTTCTTGTAGAAAAGGAAATAAACTAAGTTCTGGTGGCGATACCGAATATTGTTACGCACTGCGATTAATAGGCTATAAAATTTGGTACGACGAAGCTTTGTATTTTAAGCATTATATGACCAATGGGCGATTAAACTTAAAATACCTAAGTCGATTACGAAAAGCAATGTCTGCTTCCAATTTTGTGCTTCGGGTGTATAAAGACAAGTTAAAAAATAGAAATAATACGCAAAAAACCTTTTTTAATAAGCTGTTAGAAGAAGTTAAAAGCAAAGGGGTTAAGCAATTAAAAAGAAGCATTTGGGGTACTTTTGAAGAAAAAGAAATCGCAAAAGAGTATTTTAGAAACTGGTATCGATTCCTGTTTTGTTATACTACATATAATGCACACAAACGCATGCTGAATGCATGGTTAGAAAATAGAAATGGAAATAAATAAAAAGAAAGTACTAATTGTTGTTGGCGGATTTCCAATAATATCACAAACTTTTATAATGAACCAAATGGTTTCGTTACTAGACGAAGGTTTTTTAATTAAAATTTTTTCGTATAAAGTTGGCGATTTAAAAAAGCAACACCATTCGGTAAAAAAGTATGATTTACTAAATAAAGTTACCTATAGAAGAAAACCTTTTAAAAGCGGTATAAAGCGCTATTTGTATTTGTTTCGCTTTTTAATTTTTAACTGCTTGAAGCTTGATTTTAGCCTGTTGTTTTATTCGTTAAACTTTTTTAAACATGGCAAAAAAGCAACAAGTCTAGAGCTTTTTTTTGAAAACGAATTTTTTATAAAAAACAATAATTTCGATATTATACATGTGCATTTTGGCGTTAATGCAAAACAAATTGTTAGGTTAAAAGAGCATGGTTTTTTAAAGAAATCGAAATTAATAGTTTCTTTTCATGGTTTTGATTTAAACCCATCAAAAATAGATTTTTATAAAACCGACTATAAATTATTATTTAAGCACGCTAATTTTTTAACCGTAAATACGGTTTATACCCAAAATATATTACTAGAAGTAAATTCAAATTTAAAAAATATCGTGTTGCTACCAGAAAGCTACGATGCAAATGTTTTTAACTTAGAAAGCAGTTTTAAAAAGCCACAATCCAAAACCTTTAAAATAGTTTATTGTGGTAGGTTGGTGCCTTTTAAAGGTTCGGTTTTACTGCCAAAAATAGTATTGGAATTGCATAAAAGAAATATAAAAAATATTGAAATAAATGTTATTGGCGACGGGGTTTTAAAAGATACACTACAACAGCTAGTAGCAACTAGTAAATTAACAGACCATATTAAGTTGTTAGGTGTGCAAAGTCAGAAAAATATAGCCGATATTTTTAAAAATTCGCATGCGTTTTTATTGCCAGGAGTATACGATAAAAGTGATGGGAGAGCAGAAAACCAAGGTCTTGTAATTCAAGAAGCAGCAGCCATGGGCTTACCTGTAATTGTAAGTGATGTTGGTGGTATGAAATATGGATTAATACCAAACGAAACGGGAATTGTAGTAGCAGAGAATGATATTGAAGGCTTTGCAGATGCAGTTCAAAAATTAATAGAAAACCCTGCAATAACCCAAGAAATGGGTGCAAAAGGAAGGGAGTATGCCGTGAATAATTATAACGCGAAGTATTTAATAAAAAAACTAATTAAAGTTTATAATAGAGATAATTAATTGTTTTAAATTTAGTGCAGATGCATACAACCCTAGTTTCCATAATTATTCCAGCTTATAATCGAGCCATACTAATTACAGAAACTTTAGATTCTATTTTGGCGCAAACGTATAGTAACTGGGAGTGCATAATTGTAGACGACGGCAGTACAGATACTACTTTAAAGGTACTGCATCAATATGCGAAAACCGATTCGCGTTTTGTAATAAATAGTCGCCCAGCAAACAAACCTAAAGGTGCTAATGCTTGTAGAAATATTGGCTTAGAAATGGCTAAAGGGCAGCTGGTAGTTTTTTTTGATAGTGACGATTTAATGACCACCGACCATCTTATGGTGAAAGTTACAGCAATGCAAGAAACGAATTGCGATTATGTTATTACAAAAACTAAATTTATAAACGATGCTAAAAAATTAGCAGCTAATAATTACAGATTTGCAACAAGCCCATTAACCCCTTTTAATTATGTGTCGCAAGCTGTTAACTGGCTTACTTACGATGTTGCAATAAAAACAAAATTGGCGCAATCCATTCGGTTTAACGAGTTGTTGCAATCTGGGCAAGAGTATAATTACTTCTCCAAATTAGTACACCTTTCTGTGCATGCTAAATTTGTAGATAAAACGGTTACTTTAAGACGTTTTCACGAAAGCTCTATACGAAGTAAACTAAATTCTAAACAAAAAAAATTACAAGGTTCTTTTAAAGCAAAATGGTATACCTACTGCGATCTGGTTGCTATTGCAGACAATAAAACAAGGCATAATTTATTAGATAAATGTATTGCAATGGTTTTTGATAGTAAACAAATATTAATAGCTAATAAAATGCACTTTATAAAAGCAGTATTTAAAGAATATAATTTTAAAGGAATTTATTTTTTACTAATGTTATTGCAATTAAAATTATTTAAAAAGGGTTACTTTTTTTATAATAAACTAACCAAGCATTAAATGTTTTTTAACTCGCTAGATTTTGCTGTTTTTTTGCCTACCGTATTTATATTGTATTGGTTTGTATTTGGTAAAAACTTGCGCTTACAAAACCTACTGCTTGTACTTGCAAGCTATGTGTTTTATGGCTGGTGGGATTGGCGTTTTTTAAGTCTAATTGTGTTTAGTTCTGTAGTAGATTACACCATAGGATTACAGTTGTTTAAAACACAAACTGCAAAAAAGCGAAAAATATTACTATGGTTAAGCATCTTGGTAAACCTTGGTTTTTTAGGCTTTTTTAAATACTTTAATTTTTTTGTCGATAATTTTGTTGCAGCCTTTAGCCTGTTTGGTTATACCATTTCTAATACTAGTTTAAATATTATTCTTCCGGTTGGTATTAGCTTTTACACCTTTCAAACTTTAAGTTATACTATAGATGTATATCGTAAAAAACTAAAACCTACCCACGATTTTATCGCGTTTTCTGCTTTTGTAAGTTTCTTTCCGCAGTTGGTAGCAGGACCAATAGAGCGTGCAACCAATTTGTTGCCACAGTTTTATAAAAAACGAAATTTTGACTATACCAAAGCAGTCGATGGCATGCGACAAATACTTTGGGGACTGTTTAAAAAAATGGTTATTGCCGATAATTGTGCAAAGTATGCCAACGAGATTTTTAATAATTCGGCAGACTATTCGGGAAGTACTTTATTTATGGGAGCTCTGTTTTTTACCTTTCAAATATACGGGGACTTTTCTGGGTATAGTGATATAGCAATTGGTACTTCGCGATTGTTTGGTTTTAACTTAAAACAAAATTTTGCATTCCCTTATTTTTCGAGAGATATTGCCGAGTTTTGGCGACGCTGGCATATTTCTTTATCCACTTGGTTTCGCGATTATTTGTATATTCCACTAGGCGGTAGCAGAGGAGGTGCCTGGATGAAAATAAGAAACACATTTGCTATTTTTATAGTTAGTGGTTTTTGGCATGGCGCCAATTGGACCTTTATTGTTTGGGGAGCTTTAAATGCCGTGTATTTTTTACCGCTTTTATTGCGAAATAAAAACAGGCAGCATATAGAAATAGTAGCTGTAAATAAATGGTTGCCTAGTATTAAAGATATTATAGCAATTTCTGTCACCTTTTTGTTAACCCTTGTAGCTTGGGTGTTTTTTAGAGCAGAAAATATAAGTCATGCAGTAACATTTTTAAGCGATATGTTTAGTCTAGATTTGTTTGGTTTGCCTAAGTATGCTATACGTAAAAATGTATATCCCACAGTCTGGTTAATCGTGTTTTTTGTTTTAGTGGAATGGTTAGGAAGGGCTAATAAATATGCAATAGAAAATATACACACCAATGTGCCACAAGTACTGCGATGGGTGTTTTACAGTTTTATTATTTTTTTAATAGGAATGTATATGAATACTAACGAGAGTCCATTTATATATTTTCAGTTTTAAATATGAATATTCAATTTATTAAAATATTTAAAAGGTCTTTAGTATTTATATTAATAAGTGCCATATTATACATTTTATTTATTGGTGTTTGGGGAATGTTTTTGCCAGAAAAATATTCTAAAAATATTAAGCATAAATTAGGAAGTAGTTATTTGCGTTTTCAAGAAGTAGAAAACTATAAAGATATAGACTTGCTTTTTATAGGATCTTCTCATGCTTATCGAGGGTTGGATACTAGAATTTTTGAAAATGCAGGTTATACTTCGTTTAATCTTGGCACAAAGGCGCAAACACCAATACAATCAGCGTTTTTATTAGAGCAATACGTAGCACAATTAAACCCAAAAATAATTGTAATAGAAGTATACCCAAAAGTTTTTATGATTGATGGTGTAGAGTCTTCCATTAATATAGTTAGCAATAGCTTGGCTAAAGAAAGAGTGAAATTAATTTTCGAACATAAAAATATTCAAGTATTAAATTCGTACATTTTTTCAGTTTTAAATAATAATTTTAAAGAATTCAAAAATATTGATGCTATAGAATTGCCTAGCATGGATACATATATTAAAGGAGGTTATGTAGAAAGAAAAATGAAATTAAATAATATGAAAAAGCATATTTCTTTAGAAATGCCTTTTAACGAAAAGCAATTTACTGCCTTAAAAGAAATAAATAATTTTTTAAAGAAGCGAGCAATTTTACCTGTTTATGTTTTTGCACCAATAGTAAATAAAGATTATAATTCTTTTAAAGAAAAAGAAGCGTTTGAATCTCGAATTTCTAAATTAGGGTTGTATTTTGATTTTAATAAAATAGTGAAACTTAATGATACGCTTCATTTTTTTGATTCTCACCATTTAAATAAAGATGGTGTTGCTATTTTTAACCAAAAACTTATAAAAGTATTAGATACTTTGCAAAACAGTAATAATTTGAAAATGGAATAATGTTAAAACAAAAACTTAATTCACAAACCAAACATAAAATATTAGTAAATTGGTAATATATGTTTTTTAACTCGCTAGATTTTGCTGTTTTTTTGCCTACCGTATTTATATTGTATTGGTTTGTATTTGGTAAAAACTTGCGCTTACAAAACCTACTGCTTGTACTTGCAAGCTATGTGTTTTATGGCTGGTGGGATTGGCGTTTTTTAAGTCTAATTGTGTTTAGTTCTGTAGTAGATTACACCATAGGATTACAGTTGTTTAAAACACAAACTGCAAAAAAGCGAAAAATATTACTATGGTTAAGCATCTTGGTAAACCTTGGTTTTTTAGGCTTTTTTAAATACTTTAATTTTTTTGTCGATAATTTTGTTGCAGCCTTTAGCCTGTTTGGTTATACCATTTCTAATACTAGTTTAAATATTATTCTTCCGGTTGGTATTAGCTTTTACACCTTTCAAACTTTAAGTTATACTATAGATGTATATCGTAAAAAACTAAAACCTACCCACGATTTTATCGCGTTTTCTGCTTTTGTAAGTTTCTTTCCGCAGTTGGTAGCAGGACCAATAGAGCGTGCAACCAATTTGTTGCCACAGTTTTATAAAAAACGAAATTTTGACTATACCAAAGCAGTCGATGGCATGCGACAAATACTTTGGGGACTGTTTAAAAAAATGGTTATTGCCGATAATTGTGCAAAGTATGCCAACGAGATTTTTAATAATTCGGCAGACTATTCGGGAAGTACTTTATTTATGGGAGCTCTGTTTTTTACCTTTCAAATATACGGGGACTTTTCTGGGTATAGTGATATAGCAATTGGTACTTCGCGATTGTTTGGTTTTAACTTAAAACAAAATTTTGCATTCCCTTATTTTTCGAGAGATATTGCCGAGTTTTGGCGACGCTGGCATATTTCTTTATCCACTTGGTTTCGCGATTATTTGTATATTCCACTAGGCGGTAGCAGAGGAGGTGCCTGGATGAAAATAAGAAACACATTTGCTATTTTTATAGTTAGTGGTTTTTGGCATGGCGCCAATTGGACCTTTATTGTTTGGGGAGCTTTAAATGCCGTGTATTTTTTACCGCTTTTATTACGTAATAAAAATAGGCAGCATATAGAAATAGTAGCTGTAAATAAATGGATTCCAAGTGTTAAGGAGTTAATGTCGATTGCAGCAACCTTTTTATTAACCCTTGTGGCTTGGGTGTTTTTTAGAGCAGAAAATATAAGTCATGCTTTAAGCTATTTAAAAGACATGTTTTCCATGTCCTTGTTTAGTATGCCCGAAATTAGACCGAAAGATGTTTTGCTCTTGCTTATTGTATTTTTAATAATAGAATGGTTGGGGCGTACCAAACAGTATGCACTAGAGCATATAAAAGGCCCTATGGTATGGCGATGGATAGTTTACACGATATTGGTTGTTACCATATATTTGTTTGGTAACTCTGTAGATACTATTGAATTTATATATTTTCAATTTTAAAAAATGAAACAATTTATTTTAAAAACAGTTGGTTTTTT
>JBMZDY010000046.1:0-10334 GCA_049614585.1 Oceanihabitans sp. | reverse complement strand
ACACTTCACTAGAAAGTTTAACTTCTATTTCTGGTTGTATTTTTCCAGTAGCAGAAACCGTTTCAACGATATCTATTTTAGCAATTTTAGCGGTTTCTACCACTTTAAAATTACCTTGTTTGCCAAATAATCCAGCTTTTTTGCCTCCAATTAGCAAGGCTAATAAGGCAAGCACTACAATTACTATAATAGTTACTGTTTTTTTACTCATGACGGTTTAGTTTATTTCTGTTATAGGAATTCCGAAATAGAATTCTAATACTTTAAGTTTAAATATATAATCGTATTTAGTACGTACTACTTCGCTTTGCGCTGCTTCCAAACGGTTTTTAGATTGGCTAAAATCGAATGCATTTAGTAAGCCTACATTATAACGTTCTTGCGAATAGTTAAAAGCTTCTTGTCTTGCTTCTTCTGTTTTTTGAGCTGCTTCGTACGCTTTTAAAGCACCTTTAGTATCGTTATACGCTTGGTATACGTTGGTTTCTAAATCTAGACTTGCTTGTTCTAACTGAAACTTGGTTCTTTCTACATTAATTTCGCTACGCTTTACATTGTTTTTAATTGAAAAACCATTAAATATAGGAATGCTTAAACTTAAACCAAAATTATGTCTTTTATTATCGGAAAATTGTTGCGAAAACTTCTCTGGATCAAATAATTCAGATTTAAAATAATTAGATCCAAAAGAATAACTTCCTCGCAAACTAGGAAGCATTGCTCCTTTTGCTATTTTTAAATTATATGCTGCAATTTCACTATTGTTTTTTGCGATTTTTAAATCGTATCTAGTTTCTTTTGCTTTCGCTATAATGGTACTTACCGACTCGTTTAATATATTGGTTGGTGGTACTTGGTAAGTAGTATCTACAACATCGAAGTTTTCGTAATCTTCAATTAATAGTAATTGTGCTAAACTTATTTTAGAAAGTAAAATAGTGTTTTCTGCATTTACAATTTGTTGTTCTTGGGTTGCAATAGTAGCTTGAATTTCTAACAAATCGCCACGAGGCAAAGAACCAGCTTCTACCAAATCGGTTGTACGCTGTAAATTCTCTTTGGTAATTTCTTGTTGTGCTTGTAAAACTTTTAATTGTTCTTTACTAAATAGAACTTGTAAAAATGCATTAGAAACCGCAATAGAAATATTGTCTTTCATGTTATCTAGTTGGTATTGGCTAGCCAACACTTCTAGATTAGATCGACGCATTTGGTTTATATTTTGTAAACCCGAAAAAATGGTTACACCAGAGCTTATACTTCCCGAAGTAGTTTGACTGGTTGCAGTTACTGCGTTAAATGTAATAGGATCTTGCGATAAACCAATTGCCCAACCATGCGATGCACTTGCGTTAAGTGTTGGTAAAAAATTACCAAAAGCGTCCTTTTTGCTTATTTCGGCATTTTGCAAATCTAACTCGCTTTGCTTTACCGAAATATTATTGGTTACTGCATGCTCTACACACTCTTTTAGTGTCCATTTTTTTTCTTGCGCTTGCGATGCAATACTTGTAAATATTAATACTAAGATTACTAATTTTTTCATTTTGATTTTGTTTCTTTTTACAAACTCTATTCGCACAATATTACTATAGGTCTATAAGTATATTAAAGTGTTACAAATAATTAGGATTAATTTTGAGCGTATTTTGGTACGCCTTGAATTTGGTTCCAAACTTTTATTTTATCTTCTTTGGTAATGCCACTAATTACGTGTACATAAATACCGTCGCTAATACCAAGCTCTACTTCTTTTCGTGTAAATTTTTGATCGCCAGTTTCTAACTCTACAAAAGGTTTTTTTGTTTTTTCGTCGTATTGAATAAGTGCTTCTTTTACTGCTAAAACTTTTTCTGCTTTATCTAAAATAATAGATGCATTTGCACTTAAACCTGCACGAATAAAAGTAGAATCTATTTTTTGAAGCGTTCCTTTTATTTCAAATTGAATGGCTCCATTTTCGGCTACTCCTTTTGGTGCTATATAATCTAATACTGCATCAAATTTTTTGTTTTCAATTGCTCCTACTGTTATTTCTAAAGGAAGCCCTTCTTTAATTTTCCCTACTTCACTTTCGTCTACTTTACCTTCAAAAATCATTTTTTTCACATCTGCTAAAGATGCAATAGAAGTACCTTCGTTAAAGTTATTGGCCTCAATTACTTGATTTCCTTCTTTTACAGGCACATCTAAAACCATTCCGGAAACGGTTGCTCTTACTTGTGTTTGTGCAATGTTTCCTAAACCGCTTGTGGTTCCTGTTTTAACAATATCGTAGTTTTGTCTTGCAGAATTTAAATTTATTTTGGCCTGCTCTACACTTTGCTTCGCTTGTAAATAGCTGTTGCTTGTAGCTTCAAAATCGTTTGCCGAAATTACCCCTTTATCAAACAATGCTTTTTGACGATTATAACTAGCCTCTTGCGTTTTAAAATTAATTTGCGCCGTTTGTAAAGCTGTATTGTTGGAAGCAATAGTAGCTTTTGCATTGGTTAAAGAAGATACGTTTGGAATTACTCTAATTTTTGCAATTAAATCGCCTGCTTGTACATATTCGCCTGCTTCAATAAACACTTCTTCTATGACTCCAGAAATATTAGATTTAATTAATACTTCGTCTTTTGGAACAATACTACCAGTAGCAACCGTTTTAACGGTTATGGTTTGTTCGCTAGCAACATCTGTAGTATAAGTTGTTGGGTCTTCCTGGTTTTTCTGCCATAAATAATATAAAGCTGCTGTAAATACAACAACTATAAGTGCTAATACGATTATGGTTTTGGTTCTTTTCATTACTAAATAATTTTATTGTAATTGGTTTTATTATTTTTTATTCAATTCTTAAAGCATCTACAGGTTTCATTTTTGTTGCGCTATTTGCCGGAATTAATCCTGCTAATAAACCAGATACAATTAAAATGAATAAGGCTATAAATACTACAGTCATGCTTACACTTGGGTTTGCAAAATTTTCTACAGGTCCGCTACTATCTAATATGTAATTTAATACCCAAATTACAAATGCAGCAAACGAGATTCCTACCATTCCAGATATAATGGTTAGCAATAAACTTTCTTGTAGTACTTGCGATTTAATAGTCCAAGGCGAAGCACCTAATGCACGACGTACTCCTATTTCTTTGGTGCGTTCTTTTACTACAATTAACATGATATTACTAATACCAATAATTCCAGACATTAATACCAATGCTCCTACAAAATAACCAACAAAGCCAAGTATGGAGAACAAGCCATTTACTCTTCCAAAGGCTTCCGATAAATCGAAATTACCTATTGCTCGATTATCTTCTGGATGCACCTTATGACTAGATTTAAGTAGTTTCATAATTTTTGGCTTTAAGGTAGTAATCGATGTTTCGTCTTTTGCTGTTAGAGCCATCCATCCTACTTTATCGCCTCTATTAAAAGCTTGTCCAAAAGTTGTAAACGGAATAAAAATAGTATTTGCATCTTCTTCTTGATCGTTACTATTAGCAGCTTTAAAAGTACCAACTACTAAAAAGTTTACGCCATTAATTTTTACATAACTACCTAATACTTCTTCTCCTTTATCGTACATTCCCTTAACAACATCTGCGCCAATAACACAGATTTTGCGTTTGCTATTAATATCGGAATAACTTAAAAAACGACCTTGAAGTATATCCATTGGTTGCTGTTTAATAAACTCTGGGTAATCTCCATAAACAGAGTATGCTCCTGTTTTGGTTCCTCGTATTACATTATTAGCGCCATTATAACCACCTAGTTGGTTTCTAGGCGACACATATTTTAATTGCGGAATTTCTCTTTTTAGGGTTTCTACGTCCTCTAATTTAAAATTAAAATAACGCCCTTTTGGTAAGCCTTTATATGGTTTTGAGGTTCCTTGTGTCCACATAAACATAGAATTGGTGGCAAAGTTTCCAAAATCGGAAGTTACTCCATTTTTTAATCCATTTGTTAGTGCTAGCAGCAATACCAATATGGTAATTCCCCAAAACACACCAAATGCAGTTAGAAAGGTTCTAAACTTATTTGCTGTTAGCGCTTGTAATATTTCGTCCCAACGGTCTCTACTAAACATATTATTCGTCTCTAAGTGCTACAATGGGTTTAATTTTTGCTGCTCGATAAGCGGGAATAAAACCTGCTAAAGCTCCTGCAAATACTAATACAAAAACGGTGGTAAGTGCGGTATTAAAATCTACCTGCGGGTATTTTATAAAATCGCTTTCTATAAGTGGTCCTGTTAATTCTAATAATGCGAGTCCTAATATTAGACCAAACAATCCAGAAAACATGGTTACAAATACCGATTCTTGTAAAATCATTCCTATAATAGACCAAGGCTGTGCGCCAAGTGCTTTTCGTATTCCTATTTCTTTGGTTCTTTCTTTAACTATAATAAGCATAATATTACCAACACCAACTACACCTGCTATTATTGTACCAATACCTACAAACCAAAATACTGCTGCAATGGTATCGATAAGCGAAAATATCTTTTTTGCTTCTTCTAGTGTGTTGTTAACACGAACTGCATTGGTATCGTCTGGCGAAACGGTTTGGCGAAGTTTTATTTCGCTCTCTATTGCTTTAGAGATTGCTTGCGACTCTGCTACTGCTTGATCGAAATTATCTGCCATTTTTAAGGTAAACATCATTTTTCTAATGTTGTCTCCTCCATTAAATGCTAGTTGTGCTGTTGTTAAGGGTAAAAACACTTTGCTTTCGTCTCGTTCTCCTCCTGGATCGTAAAAAACGCCAACTACTTTAAAGTTAATACCATATAAAGAAATATTTTTATCTAACGGATCTTTTCCTTTAAATAAATCTTGTGCTACTTTATTTCCAATTACGGCTACTTTATTTGCATTATCTACATCTGCAATATTTATAAAACGCCCTTTACTAACATCGGCATTTTCAATAAATTGATTTCCTGGTAATATACCTTGTATTCTATAGTTTCCGGATTCGTTTTTATAATTTACTAGGCCGCCCCAAATAGTATAAAAAGAAGATTGATGTTCTATATTATTGGCATACTTTCTAGAAACGGCATTAAAATCGTCGTTTTTTAATTGAATACGTCTTCCAGGGTTTAATCCTTTATGTTCTTTAGTTGTTACACCTGTCCAAACACTTACTAAGTTGGTTGCATCTCTTTGAAACTGCGAACGCACGCCATTTTGAATTCCTGTGCTAAAACCTAAAAGTATTACTAATATAAAAATACCAGAAGCTACAGAAAGCCCTGTTAAAAAAGCACGTAGTTTATTTTTACTAAGTGTTTCGAATATTTCTTGCCAACGTTCTATATCAAACATACTGGGCTGCGCTAACTTGGTTTACTAAACTATCGTCTATTATTACACCATCTTTTAGGTTAACAATACGCTTTGTCATTTCGGCAATATCGTGTTCGTGTGTTACTACTAATATGGTTTTACCTTCTTCGTTAATTCCTTGTATAAGGTCCATAACTTCGTAAGATGTTTTGGTATCTAATGCTCCTGTAGGCTCGTCTGCTAATAACACTTTTGGGTCGCTTGCTAATGCTCTTGCAATTGCTACACGCTGTTTTTGCCCTCCAGACATTTCGCTAGGTAAGTGATGCGACCAATCTGCCAATCCTACTTTTTCTAAATAATGCAATGCTTTTTCTGCGCGTTCTTTACGTTTTACACCTTGGTAATACAAAGGCATTGCAACATTATCTAGAGCCGATTTATAATTTATTAAGTTGAAAGATTGAAAAATAAATCCTAAAAACTTATTTCTATAATTAGCAGCAATTTTTTCGTTAAGATTTTTAATTGGCACATTATCAAGAGTATACGAACCTTCGTCTGCTTCGTCTAGCATACCTAATATATTTAGCAATGTAGATTTACCAGAACCCGAAGAACCCATTATAGAAACCAATTCGCCTTCTTTCACGTTAAAGTTTATTCCTTTTAAAACGTGAAGCGAGTTGCTTCCCATGTGATATGATTTATGTAAATCTTTAATTTCTATCATAATAATTGATTAACTGCTGCAAAACTACATAAACCTATAAACGATTTATACTAACAAACTGTTAAGAAATAGTTTTATAGTAAGACTATTAAGAAGTAGAAATGTTACAGGAAATTGAGATTATTTTGAAGATTCATTCTCAACATTACCAATTAGCTCGATTGTTATTTCTTTTTCTGGGAAATTACCTTTAAGAGTGATGGATTCTTTTATACTTCCTGTTTTAGTATTTGAAAAATACGTTAAGGGAATTATTATCGTATCTTTTTTATAATATTGTGGTGATTGGTCTATATTAATAGAAGAACTACTTTTTTCTACAGAATAAATAAGTAATGGTTCTTTTTGGTTTTTAACTATTTCAATGTTTAACCTTTTAAAAGTATCTTTTTTTAAGGTTTTAAAATCTAGTGTTTTGTTTGGTATTGAAATATTTGTCATTACACTATAACCTTGATGTTTTTCACTTGTAAAGAAACCAATAATGATCACAGTTATAATTATAACAGAAATTACGATTAATTTTTTTAATTTCACCCTTTTCTAAACTCTACCGTTAAATTAAAATACATGCTAGTATAAAACTTATTATTTACTCGAGATTTTCTTTTATTTAAATGCCATTTTTTTCCAAGGTAACTTGACCAAGACATCGGCTTTCTAGTTTGAGTTCTTGTTAAAGTTGGAGAAATAGCATACATGTTATTTTTTGGTAATTCTATATTTGGATTAATAACTTCAATACCTACAACAATTCCATTTTTTGGCATAAGTATGTTATACTGTGATACGTCTAACTTATATTTCTGAGATTTGTTTTCTGGTTTAATTAAAATATTTTCATGCGATAATAATTTTCCTGGCATGTCTAAGTCATTATTATACTCGTAAAATTTTATTCTAAAATAAGCTGGATATATCTCGAATAAATCACTCTTATTCTTATTTAAGTGAAATATCACACCTGTTACTTTCCCGTCTTTAAATTTATCATTTTCAATTAACGTAGCGTACTCACTTCCATAAGCTGTAGAAATTTTTTGCTTGATTCCTCGCTTATTGAAACCCAAAGTTTTTGATGCTGTATATTTTGCCTTTTTAACAGATAAGATTACTTCTTTTAAATTATCGACTTCTTCTAACAATCTAACAGGACTATCTGGATTGTTTAATAAATCTTGAATGCTAATAATTTTTGATTTATACCCAATATAAGAAAACAGCAGGCTATCATTAAATTCTTCTTTACGTAAATTAAGTGTAAAATAACCATCTTTATTGGTTATGGACCCTTTGTTTTTAGATAATAAAGTTATGTTAGCATAGACCAAAGCCTTATTGCTCTTATCACTAACTACAAAACCGTTAACGGTTTGTGAGTGACAAAAAAAATTTATTAACAAAACAAACAATAAGGTAAATCTCATATAAATAGTAAAAAAATAAAGATCACGTTATAACATTACAAACATGACCTTTATTATTAATAATTTGCTTTTAAGGTTCTAAAACTACACCACAAAATAACTCTTCATCATAATCCCAAGTAATTCCTAAAAATGTAGTTGACTCCCAAACTATTAAACATCCATCAGCATTAATATAATTCCCTGAATTACGTTTTGCTTCTGCTGTTGGAGAATACAACATAGAACCTACAAATACTGTTACTAAAAGTACTTATTCCTTTTCTTCTTTTGTTTTAGAATAGGTTTTATAAATAAAAAACACAATGCCTCCAACCAAAATATAAGGTATTGCCATTAGGTAAATAATACCATCGTTTACACCTTGTGCTGTTGTTTGTCCTTCCTCGCTTTCTAGTACAGCTCTACACATAGCACATTGGGCATCTGCAGGAAGAGAAACTAGGAATACAAGTATTAAAAGTAAAATTGTTTTTTTCATATTAAAAGTAAAGCATGCTAAAAAAACCTATCGACTACCCTCGAGGCGATATCTTAAAATGGACAAAAGTTATTTGTAATATGGCGAAATCATTAGATAAACTACAACACCAGATACTGCAACATACAACCATAACGGAAAAGTGATACGCGCTATTTTTTTGTGCCTTTCAAAATCTTTGGTAATTGCCCTTACATAGGTAATTAACACAAAAGGTATTATTATTATAGAGAGTAATATATGCGTTATTAACACAAAATAATACACATATTTTATTGCACCTTCGCCACCAAATTTTGTAGAATCGCTAGTCATATGGTAAGCCATATAAAGTATTAAAAACACAGCCGAACTCATAACAGCAGTTGTCATGAAGTTTTCATGAAGCACTATATTTTTCCTTTTTATTGCAAAAAATGCAATTATTAAAAGTATGGCAGTAAAACCATTTATGGTTGCATAAATTGGAGGTAAAAAAGATAAGGGTTCTACATTTGGTATTTTAATTCCGAATAAAGATGCCACAATAATGGGTATTACAATAGATAGAATTACAATCCATTTATTATACTTTTTTTCTGCTTCGCTTTGTTTATTATTGCTCATCTAGGTAATTTACTATTATTAGGTTATAAAACCAATTACTCTAATAATAATTTTTGAATGTCTTGTTTAAGCATTGTTATTTGTTGCTCTTGGCCTTCGTCGTCTACTTGTTCTGCTTCGGTAATCATCCCGTTGTAATAAATAACTGGGTTTCCATTAATTTTTCTAGATCGAATAAAACCGTTTTTATCTATTAAGGCAAAATTTCCGGAGTGTTCAAAACCGCCTTCGGCTTCAGCTTCTACTGCGGTATATAAATTAAAACCTTGGTTAGCTAGTTTGTATATAGCAGCTTCTTCACCTGTTAAAAAGTGCCAGTTTGTATTGGTTACTTTGTACTTATTTGCGTAAGCTTTTAATACACTTGGCGTATCTACTTCTGGGTTAATAGTTATCGATGCGATACCAAAGTTTTTGGTATTTGGAAATGCTTCTTGTATTGCAACCATGTTACGGTTCATAATTGGGCAAATGGTAGGACAGGTAGTAAAAAAGAATTCTAGCACATATACTTTTCCTAAATAATCTTTATTTGTTATGGTTTTTCCATCCTGATTAACAAAACTAAAATCGGGTACTTTTTTTGCTTCACCGTTTATTTCTAGGAATGCTAAATCGGAAGTTTTTGTAGTTCTAGTTTCATTCGATACGCTTACACTTCTGCTTTCAGATCTTGTAACATCTTTATTGGTAACACGATCTATTATTTTAGGAATAAAGATAATTCCAAACACTAAAATGGTAAACGCAATACCTATATATGAATAGTTTTCTTTTTTCATAATACCTTTAGTTTCTATAATTTACAAACTAGCGTGTTATTCTTTTTTTCTATTTTTTAAATCGCTAGCACGTCTGGTTTCCGAATCGAAATTCCCTTTTCTTTTTTGTCTATACTCGGTAAATACAATTCGTAGATCCTCGCTCATTTTATTTTTTATTTCTGCAACTTCTATACAATTGTAAGATTTTAAAGAATAAATAGATTTGTTTTTTTGAATATCGCTATCGGTTCTATCGTCAATACGACCTCTTAAATTTAAAGCTTTGTCTATAATTACTACATTATTTGTAGATAGATTTGCGTCTAAGTCTTGAATAAGATTCAGGCTATTGTAAAGCTGCTTTATTTGGTTTTGGTTACCATAAACGTAGTGCCAATATTTTAAATGCTCGTATTTACTTAATTCTCTTTTTAGTTCTTGCACATCGCTTTTAGCTCTTTCTGGCAACACCATTACTATTTGAAACTTTTTAAAACCCTTAAACTTATCGTACATCAACTCTTTTAAGTTAGACATTGCTGTAAGCTTATCTTTTGGGTTATTACCAAGGAAACCCAAAATAGTAATATGGTTTTTTAATTGAATGCTATCTTTTGTTTCGGAAGTAAAAGAGGTTATATCTAAAACGTTTTCGTTTAAAATATCTAAAGTTATATAATTGTGCTTTGCTGGGTATAACAACAACAGAAACATTACCGGAAGGAAAAATAATATTCCAAGAATTACATTTCGTTTTAGTTGTTTTTTGTTCATACTACAAAAATAAAAAAAGCCATGCTAATAGCGTGACTTTTTTATATAATTTAACTGTAATGTATGTGTTAAAAATCTTTTTTCACATAACCTGAAGAATATACTGTTTCTATATAACCTCCTTCTTGTAAAAGAATAGCAATAAGGTATAGTATTAAAAATACCGCAGTCCAAACTACCATACGTCTTAATGCTTTTGTTTCATCACGCATGTGCATAAAATCCCAAGTAATGTAATAGGCTTTTACTATGGTT
>JBMZDY010000045.1:0-10553 GCA_049614585.1 Oceanihabitans sp. | reverse complement strand
TGTTTAGATTCTGCACGTTTTGGTATTGCTTGGGGAGCAATTGGTGCTGCTATGGATTGTTACGATACTGCTTTACGTTACAGTAAAGAACGTAAACAATTTGGAAAGCCAATTGGACAATTTCAATTACAACAAAAGAAACTTGCCGAGATGATTACCGAAATTACCAAAGCTCAATTATTAGCTTGGAGACTTGGTGTTATGCGTGAAAATGGCACAGCCACTTCTGCGCAAATTTCTATGGCAAAACGAAACAATGTAGATATGGCTTTAAAAATTGCTCGCGATGCTAGACAAATGCTAGGAGGAATGGGAATTAGTGGAGAATACTCTATTATGCGTCATTCTATGAATTTAGAAAGTGTTGTTACTTACGAAGGTACTCACGATATACACTTACTTATTACTGGATTAGATGTTACTGGCTTAAACGCTTTTAAATAAGTCGCTAAGCGACATTTAATTATTTTAAATATTATGTCATTTTGAGCGAATTCGAAAAATCTTTTTTAGATTCTTCATTTCATTCAGAATGACATTTTTTATTTACATTTACTAAATGTTTTCAGCAAAAAAACGATTAGACAAAGCTTACAAAGAAGCTAAAATTGTAGATTTCGATAATACTTCGAAATTTATTTTTTTTAGTGATTGTCATCGTGGTGATAATAGTTTTGCTGACGATTTTGCCAACAACCGAAACATTTATTTTCATGCACTAAAGCATTATTACGCTGAAGGTTTTAATTATGCGGAAATTGGTGATGGAGATGAGCTTTGGGAAAATCTTTCTTTGAATCTATCTTGCATGCTCATAAAAATGTCTTTGAGCTAATGAGGCTTTTTCATAAGCAGAATAGATTGCATATGATTTGGGGAAACCACGATATGGTGTATCGCGATCCAGCATATGTAAAGAAAAACCTTTCCTCGTATTTTGATCCAAAAGTAGGCGAAGAAGTCGAGTTATTTTGCGATTTAATTTACCATGAAGGAATTATTTTAAAGCATACAGAAACCAATCAAGAACTTTTTTTAACACATGGTCACCAAGCAGATTGGTGGAATTATACTTTTTGGAAATGGAGTAGATTTATGGTTCGTGTGTTATGGAAACCTCTAAATGTTATGGGAATTGCAGACCCTACAAGTCCAGCAAAAAACTACAAAGAGCTTATAAAAGTAGAACGTAGAACCAAAAAATGGATTACCGAAAACAAGAACTTAATTACCATTGTTGGTCATACGCATAGACCACGATTTCCAGAACCTGGGGATATTACTTTTTTTAATGACGGAAGCTGTGTACACCCCAGAAGCATTACAGGAATTGAAGTTGAAAATGGTGAAATATCTTTAATTAAATGGCAGATTGCTACATCTGAAGATGGTACACTTAAAATTGTTAGGGTTTTATTGGAAGGACCTAGGAAATTGATAGATTATAAAACGGAGTAGAATTCCTCATTGTCATTCAGAAGGAGAGAAACAACTGAAGAATCTTTTTCTCTTTTTTATATATATAGATTCTTCGCTACGCTCTGAATGACAAATAGTAAATTAACTTTCTATCTGTATTTTCATTATTCAATAAATTGGGATTTAAAAGATTGTTATTCAATATTTAAAGAAGATAATTGCCTAAGGGTTTGGTAGTTATTTATACAAGATTTTCGTATCTTTAATATATCATTTAAAAGATTTATTATGAAAATTAAATACACAAAACCGCTTCTTATTATTGCATTATTATGCAATACCTTTTTTTGTTTTTCGCAAACTACTTATGTACCAGGCGATGTCTTTGAATATTGGTTAGAATTTAATGACATGGGTAATGGTATTTATTACGATGATTTAGTGCTCACAGCAAACATAAACACAGTAACCTCACTTAATATATCTGGTTTACTTATGTATGACCTTACAGGTATTGAAGACTTTGCGGCATTAACCCACTTAAACGCTAGCTCAAATCAATTAAGAAGCCTAGATCTTTCTAATAATACGGCATTAACATCTTTAGATTGTAACTCTAACCAACTAACAAGCCTAAATATAGCCAATACAAATAATGCAAATTTTACTGCTTTAAAAATACACGACAACCCTTACTACTGGGATGGTATCCTAAGCTGCGTAATAGTAGATAACCAAACCATTGCTACTAATTGGAATGCTGGAAACTACCCTACAAGTGATTTTAGTGTAGATTCAGAAACCCAGTTTAACGTGGATTGTGCTTTAAGTCTTAATGATGTTGCCACAACAGCTATTTCATATTACCCAAACCCTGTAAAAGAAACACTTTATATAACAAGTCAAAAGGAAAGCATACATAGTATTCAAGTATATAATTTACTAGGTAAAAAAGTAATCACTACAAAAGAAACAAGCAGGCAACAAACTATTAATATGACTGGTCTACAAGCTGGCGTTTATTTTGTAAAAGTATACACAGATAGGCGTATCGCTAATACGATTAAAATAATAAAAGAATAAATCTCTGCTTATTAGGAATTTGGTTAAGATTCTGGAGCAAGTTCTACTTCCAAACCTTCCATTTCAGGTGTCATTTGTATTTGGCAACCTAAACGCGAATTATCTTTTACGTGAAATGCTTCGCTAAGCATGGCTTCTTCATCGTCTTGCATTTCTGGTAATTCATTATCAGAATTCACATAACATTGGCAAGAGGCACACATTGCCATGCCACCACAAATACCAATGGTTCCTTCTGGAGCTAGTTCGTAACTACGTACTACTTCCATTAAGTTCATAGCCATATCTGTAGGTGCTACAACTTCGTGTGTTACACCATCTCTATCTGTTATTTTTATGTTTATGTCTTGTTCCATAATAAAAAGTAATTAGTATCTAGTTGAAAGTAATTAGTAATTATTTTAGTGATTTAATTAATCCGAATAGCATTCTAGATATTTCATTTGAATTACTAATCAATTTCTTTGCCATTTCTTTTTCAATAAAATTTAATCTTATAGATAAATACAACATGGATCTAACTTCACTTGTTGAAGCAGTTGCAAAATATAAAAATCTTTTGAAATCAGGATTTGTATTTCTATCAAAACCTTCAGCAATATTATTAGAAATAGAAACCGAAGCTCTAGTAATTTGATCTCGAAAAGCAAAATCATTACTATTCGAAAACTCTTCATAAATAGAAACACAGAAGTCTTGCGACTTTTGCCAAACTAAAAGTTCTTCAAATTTTTGTATTGCCATTCGAGTAAGTACTTGGTACTATCTACTAATCACTATAAAATTATTCTATTTTTTTAACTACTGCTTTTGGTGCTTCTTTTCTGGTGCCATCAAATCCATTAATTCCACTAACGGTTGTGTACTTTAATACATACCTTTTTCCAGGGTTTATTAATTGATAAGCAGATTGACACATTAGCGTTGCTTCGTGAAAACCACAAAGAATTAATTTTAATTTTCCTGGATAGGTATTTACATCTCCAATTGCATAAATACCAGGAATGTTTGTTTGGTAATCTAATGCGTTATTTACTTTTATAGCATTTTTTTCTATCTCTAATCCCCAATTTGCTATTGGACCTAATTTAGGTGACAAACCAAAAAGCGGAATAAAATGGTCGCATTCTAACTCAAACTCTTTTTCTATATGTTCGGCTTGTTTAACAACAATTCCTTTTACTTTTCTATCTCCTAATATACCAATTACTTCAGCAGGAGTTATAAGATTTATTTTTCCTTTGTTTTTTAATTCTTGTACTTTTTCTACAGAATCTAGGTGTCCACGAAATTCATTTCTTCTATGAATTAAAGTTACTTCGCTAGCAATATCGCTTAAAAAAATACTCCAGTCTAAAGCAGAATCTCCACCACCAGCGATTACTACTTTTTTATTTCGATACATTTCTGGTTCTTTAATCATATACTCAACTCCTTTGTCTTCAAAGTCTGTTATGTTATGAATTAAAGGTTTTCGAGGTTCGAAACTTCCTAAACCTCCTGCTATTGCTACAACAGGAGCTTGGTGTTTGGTTCCTTTATTGGTGGTAACAATAAACGTACCATCTTCTTGTTTGTCTATGGTTTCTGCACGTTCGCCAAGTGTAAATCCTGGTTCGAACTGTTTGCATTGTTCCATTAATTTATGGGTTAAATCGCCAGCTAGAATTTCTGGATAAGCAGGAATATCATAAATTGGTTTTTTAGGATATAACTCAGAGCATTGCCCGCCTTGTTGTGGTAATGCATCTATTAAATGGCATTTTAATTTTAGTAAGCCAGCTTCAAAAACAGCAAATAATCCTGTTGGTCCAGCTCCTATAATAAGTATATCTGTTTTAATCATAACAATGCCCACAAAAGCGGGTATCTATTTATATTAAAACCTACAAGGTTTTAAAAACCTTGCAGGCTATATTTATTTTAAAAAATTTAGTTCAAAATTATGTAATAATACTACAAAATTTTATGACAATTGTCAGTCGCATGAAGGATGGAACGTTTCGACTATGCTCAACGCAAGTTATTTGTTTGAGATTATCGCAGAGAGCGAGTAGTGAAAGCCAGACCCTTGTGGTCATGCACTAAGCTTCAATATTAATAACCTGCTCTATTTGTGGAGCATATTTTTTAATAGTCATTTCAACACCAGATTTTAGTGTCATTTGATTAACACTACAACCAACACAAGCTCCTTGAAGTTGCACTTTTACCAAGGTATCATTCTCTATAGACAATAATGATATGTCGCCTCCATCACTTTGTAAAAAAGGACGAATTTCATCTAAGGCTTTTTCAATATTTAATCGTAGTTCTTCTGTACTCATTTGCTATTTTTTTACTGCTGAACAGCCAGCCATTGTTGTTATTTTAATTGCTTCGGTTGGAGGCAAATCATCATTTCTTTTAACTACTTCTTGCACCACATTTTGAGTTATTTTCTCGAAAGCTTGTTCTAAATTAGTTGCTGTTTGTAATGCTGCTGGACGACCAATATCTCCTGCTTCACGTATACTTTGTACTAATGGGATTTCGCCTAAAAACGGTACCTGTAAATCTTGAGAAAGATTTTTTGCACCATGTTTTCCAAAGATATAATATTTGTTTTCTGGCAATTCGTCTGGAGTAAAGTATGCCATATTTTCTATAATACCTAATACAGGAACGTTAATGCTTTCTTGTTGAAACATTGCGACTCCTTTTCTAGCATCTGCTAGGGCTACATTTTGAGGTGTGCTTACTACAACTGCTCCTGTTATTGGTAGCGATTGCATAATACTTAGGTGAATATCTCCTGTTCCTGGAGGTAAATCTAGAAGTAGAAAATCTAACTCTCCCCAAGCTGCATCAAAAATCATTTGGTTTAATGCTTTTGCTGCCATTGGTCCACGCCAAACTACAGCTTGGTCTGGTTTTGTAAAGAAGCCTATAGATAAAACTTTTACACCATAGTTTTCTACAGGTTTCATTTTAGACTTTCCAGCTATGTTTACAGCTAATGGTTTTTCGTTTATTACATCGAACATAATTGGTATAGAAGGACCATAAATGTCTGCGTCTAAAATCCCTACTTTAAAACCCATTTTAGCCAAAGTTACTGCTAAATTTGCAGTAACTGTAGATTTACCAACTCCGCCTTTTCCAGAGGCTACTGCTATAATGTTTTGAATTCCAGGAATAGATTTTCCCTTTATAACATTAGGAGCAGATTTTGTTGGAGCATCTACTTTAATATTAACTTTTATTTTTGCTTTTTCGTAAACCAGTTTATGAATGGTTTGCAGTATAGAAACTTCGGTTTTCTTTTTTGCTTGTAAACTTGGATTTGCAATGGTTATATCTACAATAACTTCATCGCCAAAAGTTACTACGTTTGTTACTGCACCACTTTCTACCATATTTTGTCCTTCGCCAGGAACAGAAATGGTTTCTAAAGCTTTTAATATGTCTTGTTTGTTAAGTTTCATAGTGTTTCCTGAGCAAACAGGAATCTTTTTTATTAATTAAATAATTCTTTTAAAAAAATATTTTCTACTTAAAATTAGCGCTACTTAAAAAATAGCATTACTAATTAAGATTAATTCTAAACAGCAAATATAAATAATATTGCTGGGAGAGAGAAGGTTGAAGCAGGAAGTTTTTAATTGCTATTTTATTCTACAAATAGAGTGAGCTGCTTTGTAATTATTTTTTATTTAATATTGTATATTTGAAACAACCCAAATAACAAAAAATATGCTTGATGAATTCTGGTTTAATGTAGAGTATGGTATAGCACATGTATTAGACATAAATGCTTACGACCATGTTCTTTTTTTAATAGTATTGGCCGTTCCTTATTTATTTAAAGATTGGAAACGCATACTATTTTTAGTATCTATGTTTACTCTTGGCCATACATTATCTTTGGTATTGGCAGCATATGGTGTGGTTTCAGTAAACGGAAAACTAGTAGAGTTTTTAATACCACTTAGTATATTAATACTTGCGGTATATTTAATATTTACAGCTGGTAAAAAAGCTAAAAAGGAAAATATTGGTTTATTGTTTTTTGTTACTTTATTTTTTGGTTTAGTACACGGATTAGGTTTTGCAAGAGAGTTTAAAATAATGGTAGGAAAAACCGAAAACAAACTAGTAACCCTTCTAGAATTTGCTTTAGGAATTGAAATAGCACAGTTAATTATTGTGTTTGTAGTCTTGTTTTTAAGTTTTATTATGCAAACTGTTTTTAGATTTTCTAATCGCGATTGGGTATTGGTAATTTCTGCAATTGTAGTTGGTTTGGTAATACCAATGCTTATTAATAGCCCCTTATTAAACTAACTACTAAATTTTTGGTAAACTTTAACTTCCAACTGTTGTAATTATAATACGAAGCCAGTATATTCGTTATTAAGCTTATTCTTAATAAAATAGGTTTAAAAAAAGCAAAAATTTAAAAAGCGCCTTTTTAATACTATTATGCCAAACAAGAAAAAACTCAAATACGATAAAGCTTATTTAAGAATAGCAAAAGAGTGGGGAAAACTGTCTTACTGTAAACGCAAGCAAGTTGGCGCATTAATTGTTAAAGACCGCATGATAATATCAGACGGTTATAACGGGACTCCTTCTGGCTTTGAAAACTTTTGCGAAGACGAAGCAGGATATACTAAATGGTATGTATTGCATGCAGAAGCAAATGCTATTTTAAAGGTAGCTGCATCTACACAATCTTGTAAGGGAGCAACATTATATATAACCCTGTCCCCTTGTAAAGAGTGTAGTAAGCTAATTCACCAAGCAGGAATAATTAGAGTGGTTTACCACGAAGCTTATAAAGACGATTCTGGATTGCGATTTTTAGAAAAAGCAGGAATCGAATTAGAATTAATAGAAGCATTAAAAGAATAATGAATATCGCCAAAAAATACATACCATTACTTATTGGAGTTGCAATAGCAGCAGGTATTTATATTGGTGGAAAATTAAATTTTAAAGATACATCTGATAGGTTATTTACTTCAAATTCTAAAAAAGAAAAATTAAACCGTTTAATAGATTATATAGATTACGAATATGTAGACGATGTAGATACAGATAGTATTGTTGATGTAACGGTAAACGGTATTTTAGAAAACCTAGATCCACATTCGGTATATATTCCAAAAGAAGATATGCAGCGCGTAAGCGAAAGCATGAAAGGAGATTTTGTTGGTATTGGTATTAGCTTTTATCCGTATAAAGATTCTATTGCTGTAATTCGAACCGTAAAAGGAGGGCCAAGTGAAAAAACAGGAATACAAGGAGGAGACCGAATTTTATTTGCAAATGGAGATACCCTTTTTGGAAAAAACCTAAGTAACAAAACAATTGTAGAAAAGTTAAAAGGAAAAATTAATACCAATGTAGATTTAAAAGTGCACCGCAAAGGAACCAATAAGTTGTTAACCTTTAAAGTTACTAGAGATCATGTTCCATTAAAGAGTATTGATGCAGCTTATATGCTAACCAGTAATTTGGGTTATATAAAAGTAAATCGCTTTGCCGAGTCTACATACAAAGAATTTAAAGCACAATTAAAAAAACTAAAAAAACAAGGCGCAACACAAATTGCTTTAGACTTGCGTCAAAACCCTGGTGGATTTTTAAATATTGCCGAGCAAATAGTAGATGAGTTTTTGGAAGACGAAAAACTAATATTATTCACAAAAAATAAAAGAGGTCATGTCGATAAAACATATGCAACAAAAAAAGGAATCTTTGAAAAAGGAGAAGTTTTTGTGCTAATAGACGAGAACTCGGCTTCTGCAAGCGAGATTGTGGCAGGAGCACTACAGGATAACGATAAAGGAACCATTGTAGGAAGAAGATCTTACGGTAAAGGTTTGGTGCAGCGCGAAATGAATCTTGGCGATGGTAGTGCAGTACGCTTAACCGTATCGAGATACTATACACCAACTGGTAGATCTATACAACGCTCGTATAAAAACGGAAATAAAGATTATTACGACGAGTATTTTTCTCGTTTAGATAGCGGAGAACTTTTGGACTCTAAAAAAATAAAAGTAGCCGATTCCTTAAAATTTGTAACTCCAAAAGGAAAAGTAGTTTATGGAGGTGGTGGTATTATACCAGATGTGTTTGTTCCATTAGATTTACGCATACAAAACGAAACCATTAAATATTTACAACATACAGGTTTTATTAGCTATTTTGTTTTCGAGCAACTCGACAAGCAAAGAGAAGCCTACTATAATTTAACCCAAGAAGATTTTGTAAACGATTTTATAATTACAGACGATATAGTTACCGATTTTGAAAACTATTTAAACGATAGGCTGAGAAGAAAAATATCTTTCTCTTCATTTAACGAAGAAGCAAAAACGTATATAAAAGCAGCTTTAGGAGAACAGTTATTTGGAGATGGAACCTATCAAGAAGTTATAAATAAAAAAGATAGTATAATAGAAACGGTTATAGAATTAAGTAAAAACCTTAATTAGTAACTTTATCATGAATTTTGGTCTCTATACCATCGTTCCACATGGTTAAAATATCGGTTGCAACATGTGCACCACTTCCAGAAGCTATAGCAAATTGGCTTCTCCAACCAGCTAAAGTACCTGCAACATATAAATTATCAATTATTTTATGGTTGGTGTTTTTTAACCAAATTCTTTCTTTTTCTGCTCGTGCTCGAGGGTGTACTTCGGTGTAGTTTTCTAAGCCTTTAATGTTTAATAGGTTGGTGTATCCAACAGCAATTACTGCACATTTAGTATTGTAATTTGTTTTGTTAGTTACAATTGTAAAATGCTGTTCGGTTTTTTGTATTTCTAGAACCTTTTCGTTCTCAATTTGCTTAACATTAGGATATTGATTTGCAAGTTGAGACTTTCCAGAGTCTAATATTTGTGCTCCAGTAGTTCCAGGTTGTAGCCCTAAAACATTATTAAACATTGCATTTTGTAAATGCGATGCCTTTTGGTGTAAAATAATACCAATTTGTTTGTTTTTTGCAAATGCTTTTTTTTGAGAAGAACCTAATATTAATGCGCAAGACATGCCTGCAGCTCCACCACCAATTATAAGCGCATCAAACATGGTTATTTAGATTTTATTTGTTTGTTAACTTTTTTAGAAAGCCTTAAAACTTGTAACAAAACAATACCACATAATGCAGCAAGAATTGTAATAAGAGCAACAACACTTTTTCCTTCTAAAAGATTATTAAAATCTAATTGTGTAATATTAAAAATAATAAAGCCAATAGCTAAAACGGTAAATACAAGAGTAAAAATTTTCATAATTATAAAAATAATGCTTTAATGTTATGTGCAAAAAGTTTTACGGCAATTGCTAAAAGAATTACACCAAAAACTTTTCGAATAATGCTAATTCCGTTTTGGCCAATTATTTTTTCAATTTTAGACGAGGTTTTTAAAACAATAAATATAATTAAAACATTAAGTAAAACCGCGATAATAATATTTTCTATTCTAAACTCTGCACGTAAAGAAAGTAAAGTAGTTAAACTACCAGGACCAGCAATTAAAGGGAATGCTAAAGGGAAAACAGAAGCTGTCATTGCATTGTTTTCTTCTTCTTTATATAGTGTAATACCAAGAATCATTTCTAGTGCTATAAAAAATAAAATAAACGCACCAGCTACGGCAAAACTATTTACACCTATACCTATTAACGAAAGAATATTTTGTCCTAAAAACAAAAAAACGATCATAATTACACCAGCAATAATCGAAGCTTTTTCACTTTGAATATGACCTACTTTTTTTCGTAAATCTATAATAATAGGAATGTTTCCAATAATATCTATTACGGCAAAAAGTACCATAAATGCAGTAAATATTTCTTTAAAATTAAGTTGCATTATTTTTGTTTTTAAATTTCGCTGCAAAGGTCGCTAATTAAAAAGGAATTTTAATATTAAATAATTGTAAATTTTATGTGTCTTTATTAGTCTCTTTTTTGATGTAATAACTAGTATCTTTGCACTTTGTAATTTAATATAAAAAATTAACTAATATCGTTTCATGTTTCAAATA
>JBMZDY010000044.1:0-10568 GCA_049614585.1 Oceanihabitans sp. | reverse complement strand
AACCACATTCTGATATTACTCAAGGTTATTGCAGAAATATAATGCAAAAATTTTTATGCCTTTATACCAAACAAAAGGCAAGGAAGGGTATTTTATAATAAAGAAAATAAATCCGTTTTTTTTAAAGTTATCTTCCGTATTACGAAAAACAAAAACCGATAATTTATTAGCATTACTTCCTGGAGTAAATTGGGAAGATAAAAACAAAAATGTATTGGTTGTTAATTTAAAAGTTGCACGTTTTTTTGCAAAATCTATATTTCATTTGTTTGGTTATAGAAACCACCAAATAGATACAACACATATTCGGTTAAATAATAGAGAACGCGTATCGAAAACAGCTATGTATAAAGACCAATTATGGTATTAAAAAAACCACTTAACAAAACTGCTAAGTGGTTTAAAAAGTTTGGTTAGTTATGGTTTACTTTTTATTGTTTTCTTTTTCAATATCTGCCATTAAAGCTTTAGGGTCTATTTGTACACTACTTACAGTTTTTGAAGTTTCAAAAGTATAGGTAGGGTATGCCCAAGCCCAATCTGGTTTAATAGTAGCAGTTGTTGGTTTTTCGCCACGCATCATTTGTAAAGGTATATAAATAGCTTCGGTAGTACCATCGGTATAGGTTACTTCTACGTCTAATGGCATTGGCATAAGGCCAATACGCTCTAAGGTTACCTTTTTACCTTCAATAGCTTTCACTGCATAGTCTATTGTATTTGTGGTTTGTGTCCAGTCCATTAAATACCAATCTAGTTCTAATCCAGATACTTTTTCGGCCGAACGTATAATATCTATAGGTCGTGGGTGCTTAAAAGCAAAATCTGCAAAGTACTTTTTAATTGTTTTTTTTAGGTTTTCTTCTCCAATAATATATCCTAACTGCGCCATAAATACCTCTCCTTTACTATAAGCAGAAATACCATAAGCTTGGTTAAAATTATACCTGTCTGCATGTGTAGATTGTGGTTGTTCTTTCCCAGATTTAGCTAGATATATATACCCCATATATGCATTTGCTGCTGGGTTAGCTTTGCCTTCTCCCATAATTGCATTCATGGCGTGATCGCTAATATAGCTTGTAAAACCTTCATCCATCCACTCGTGTTTAGCTTCGTTTGTTGCTAGTAAAAACTGAAACCAAGTATGTGCTAACTCGTGAGCAGTAACACCAACTAAACTTCCAAATTTTCGTTTACCAGTAATAAGTGTACACATAGCATATTCCATACCACCATCTCCACCTTGAATAACAGAGTATTGCTCGTATGGATACTTTCCTATGTTTTCAGAAAAATATTGCATTAACGCAACCGTTTTAGGCTGTAAGTCTTTCCAGAATTGAAGGTTCTCTGTTGGTAAATCTTTTTTATAATAAAAGTTTAGCATTGGTCCATTTGGAACTTGCATGGTATCGTGAATATAATCTGGATCTGCAGCCCAAGTAAAGTCGTGTACTTTTGGTGCTTTAAAATGTAATGTTTTTTTGTTTCCATTAATTACAGCATCTCCTTGTTGGTACCCAGTACCGCCAACTACATAGTTTTTGTCTATAGTTAGTTTTACATCAAAATTACCCCAAACTCCATGAAACTCTCTACCAATGTAAGGATCGGCATGCCAGCCTTCAAAATCGTATTCTGCTAATTTAGGGTACCATTGTGTCATAGAAAGTGCTACTCCTTCTTTATTATTTCTTCCAGAACGACGTATTTGTTTAGGTACTTGCGCATTAAAAAGCATATTAAATGTTACTTTCTCTCCAGGTTGGATAGGTTTTGCTAGGTCTACTTCTAATACGGTTCCTACGGTATTATAATTTATAGCAACGCCGTTTTGTTTTAACGATGTAACTTTTATAAAACCAATTTCTTCTGGACTTAATTTACTTATTCTATCTTTTACTCTTCCGTCTGGGTCTGTAATAGTGCGCGAACGTACATCCATTTCACTTCCAGGCTGAAAAGCATTAAAGTATAAATGATAGTATACTCTTGTTAATACGTCTGGTGAATTGTTTGTATACACTATTTTTTGTTTTCCTTGGTATTGATAATTATTAACATTCATATCAATTTCCATGGCATAATCTACATGTTGTTGCCAATAAGTAGATGATGTAGAATTTTGTACAGTATTAGCTGGTGTTTTTGAAGCATTAGAAGTACCGTTTGATGATCCACAGGATACTAATGCAATTCCAAAAACAAAAAGAAGAATTTTTTTCATAATGTATTTATTTAATAAAAAAAGGCATCAAAAAAATGATGCCTTTAAGTTTTATTTATCTTTTATTTAGATAGTTGTGATGCCATAATTAAAGCATTATAAGCGTTTACCATTTTCCCCGATTTTGTTAAATCGCCAAATGGTTTTACGTTATTTGCATCTCCTCCTACAACAACTTTTGTAGGTACTGCTAAACCAGAGTCAAGAATTACTTGTTTTACTTGTGCTGCAGTTAATTTAGGATATTGCGACCATACTAATGCAGCAACACCTGCAACAGCAGGAGAAGCCATAGAAGTACCACCAATAGTTTGGTAATCGTTTTCTGGGAATGTTGAATAAATACTTGCTCCTGGAGCAAAAACATCTACGTTTTTCTTACCGTAGTTAGAAAAACCAGCAACCATATTTGTACCGTATTTAGGAGCTAATGCACCAACACGAATATAAGTGTTACCAACTTCTACAAAGTTTACATTATCGTCTGGGAAGTTAGGTTCTACATCTACATTTTCGCTAGAGTTTCCTGCTGCATGAACAAATATTACGTTATTATCGCTTGCATATTTTATAGCATCACGTACCCAGTCTGCGTGTGGAGAAAAGCTTTTTCCAAAACTTCCATTAATAATTTGTGCACCATTATCTACTGCATAACGAATAGCTTTTGCTACATCTTTATCGTACTCATCGCCATTTGGCACTGCACGAATACTCATTAATTCTACATTATTTGCTACACCATTTGCTCCTTTTCCATTGTTACGTTCTGCAGCAATAATTCCTGCAACGTGCGTACCATGGCTTTCCGATTTTTTTGTAGGCATAACATTTGCGTTACCATATCCAGGTTTGTCGTTCCAATCGTCTGGGTTATCACCAGTTTTTCTTCCGTTAAATTCTTTGTTTAAGTTAAAGTTTACTTGGTCTGTAAAATACTCTACACCACCTTTAATTTGCTTTTCGGCATCTGCTAGAGATGTCATTCCGTTAGAGTAAACAAAAGTTGCAGATTGTACTGCTGCTTTTAATGCTTCGTCATCGGTTTTAATTGCCGCAACTTCTTTTGCTGTATAATCTGATTTTTTAAAGTGTGCTGTTAATACTTCGTTTGCACTTTTTACTTGTTGGTAAATTTGATCGTAACGTTGTTTGCTAGCCATTGCTTTTCCGTAATCTGCATCGTACTTTGCTTTTGCTTCTTCAAATCTAGGAGCACTTTGGTTTCCGCTAGCAACTAATCTAATATATTCTAATTGTTCATCGTAAGCATCACCTAAAAAGTTCCAACCATGTATATCATCGATATATCCATTGCCGTCGTCATCTTTTCCGTTTCCAGGAATTTCGTTTTTGTTAGTCCATAATACGCCATCTAGATCTTCGTGAGTGATATCGATACCAGAATCAATTACAGCAACTATTATTTTTTTACCTTTTTTACCTTTTACAATTTCCGCGTAAGCTTTATCTACACTCATTCCTGGAATGGTATCTTTAACTAGGTCAAGATGTCCCCAATTATGTTTTTCAGCTTCGGTAAGAGCCGCTTCTTTTAATGGTACCGAGTCTATGTTTTCTACTGGGGTAGATAATATTTCTGCTCCACCACCACAGCTGGTTAAAACAAGCGCTACACTACTTGCTAACACTAAGGATTTAATACTTTTCATAAGGTTTTGTTTGTTGTTTTTTAGTTAAAAATTTCATTACATGTAAAAGTTCTATTTAATCGAACACCTTTCTCGGTATGTTTTACAGTAATAATCTCATTATGTGAGTCGTGCTCCAAAAATAAGTAATAATTATTATCTGCTGCTAATTTTAAGAATTTTTCTTTTTCGTCTAGTGTTAATAATGGTCTAGTATCGTACCCCATTACAAACGGAATTGGTAAATGCCCAACGGTTGGTAACAAATCTGCCATAAAGCAAATGGTTTTTCCTTTATAGTTAATCATAGGAATCATTTGTTTTTCGGTATGGCCATTTGCAAAAAAGATATCAAAATTTAATGCTGAATTTTTAAGAATATCGCTTTCTGGAACTGCTGTAAATTTTAGCTGCCCGCTTTCTTCCATTGGAATAATGTTTTCTTTTAAAAAGGAAGCTTTTTCCCGTTTATTGGGTTGTGTTGCCCAATGCCAGTGGTTTTTATTACTCCAAAAATGCGCGTTTTTAAATGCTGGTTCGTATCCAGTTTTGTCTTTATTCCATTGTATGCTTCCGCCACAATGATCGAAGTGTAAATGGGTCATGAAAACATCGGTTATATCGTCGCGATGAAAGCCATGCTTTTTTAATGATTTATCTATAGAATCGTCTCCCCAAAGATGGTAATAGCCATAAAATTTATCGCTTTGTTTATTACCCATGCCTGTATCTATAAGTGTTAACTTATTATTATCTTCAATTAAAAGGCAACGAGCCGCAATATCTATCATGTTGTTTGCATCGGCAGGATTTGTTCTTGTCCATAGCGATTTTGGTACAACACCAAACATTGCACCACCATCCAGTTTAAAATTTCCTGCGTTAATTGGATATAGTTTCATGTTCTTTTTTGTTTAGTTTATGAGATTACATTTTTAAGGCGTTTACCAAAATCGTAAAGCGCTTTTATTTCTTTTATACTTGCTAACCTTTCGCGACCAAAAACAAGTAGACTATTGCCATTAGACTCTACGTGATAGTAAGGGTTACTTTCGAAAAAGTGTGTAATTTCGTCGGTAAAAAATTCTTGAATAGCTACACTATCTTCACCTAGTAAATAGAAACGATTGGAGAAATCGGAATGATTGGCAATTGGTATATCTTTAAATCCTGCAAAGGCGTAAACTTTTTCTAGAAACCCTTCGCGATCTAAGGTAAACTCTGGAATTGTTTTGTTCAGTTTTATGTGCAACATACTAGAGCGAACAACTTCTTTTGCTATAAACTCTCCTTCTGAAAACTCAATATCGAAAGTGCTTAAAGATTTTTTGTTGCTAGTAAGTTGGTTGTATATATAGTTTGTTTTTTTGGTTTTGAAAAACAGGAAACTATTTAAAAATTGCGTGTTTCTTTGTTTTTCGGAAACATAGTCTAGATTGTAATCGGTTGCAAATTCTTCAATAGTAGTTTGCCTACGGGTTAAACTGTTTTTAATAACGTTTGGTACAGGTAATAAACGGCGTAAAGCAAAAGGGTGATTCGAGTCGGTGTCGTGTAAATCTAATCCTAAAACTTCAAAATTACCGCCACGTTTTGTAAATAACTCTTGGTAGTTATTTAGGTTTTCCATTACGGTATGGTCTACAAATTCGCAAAGCGAAAAATCGACTATTATATCTTGTGTTTCGGAAACTGCGTTTATTTTATTTTTAAGTTTATAGAAGTTTAAAAAACTACAAAAATGTTTTACACTTATGTAATAATGCCCGTCTTCTTGAAACATTAAAACGTTAGGCTTTAGCAAATTTTTTCCAAAAATTGCAAAGCCTTTATTTATAAAAATATGAATAATAAAAGTGGTTAGTACCCCAGAGGCTATTCCTGTAATTAGACCAACTTTTAAGGTTATAAAAAGCGTGACAAAAAATATTATTAACTGCTCTCTACCTACCATAAATATTTTCTTAATGTTTTCTGGAGAAGCCAATTTATAGCCTGTATATACTAAAATAGCCATTAAAGCAGGAAGCGGAATTCGAGTTAATTGCGTGCTAAATAGCACTATAAAAGCTACTAAAAAACAAGCGTGGAAAAAATTTGACGAACGGTTGCTACCTCCATTATTAACGTTTACCGAGCTTCTAGCAATTACGGTTACAACATTTATACCTCCTAGAAAACCACTGCCTACTGTTGCTACACCTAAAGCTTTTAAGTCTCTATTTACGTTACTTCTTCGTTTTTGTGGATCTAACTTATCTACAGCTTTTATACTTAATAGCGATTCTATACTTGCAATTAATGTAAGGGCAAAAACGCTAGTCCAAAAAGGAATGCTAGTAATTTTACCAAACTCTACACTTGGTAATTCTGCAATTATTTGCGAAAACTCTGGAATTCCAGAAAGCATATAAATTGGCGATATTGGGTTTGCTTGTTGTAATACCAGTTCGTAGTAATAACTAAATGTAATAGACAAAACTACGATCCACATTGGTGCTGGAATTAGTTGAAAATACTTGTTTCTAATTTTAGAATAAAATACCATTATAAAAAGACTAATTACTCCAGCAATTGCTGCGTAAATAAGCCCAGTATCTTTAAAATGAATTACTTGATTAATAGTTGTAGGAATTTCTAAAAGGTAATCTATTGTATCTTCTCTAGAAATTTTATTGGCCAGCATTATATGAAATTGCTTACCTAGTATAATTAACCCAATAGCTGCTAACATACCTTGAATGGCAGAAGAAGGAAAAAAATCTGCTAATTTACCCAATCGCAAAAACCCTAAAAGTAATAATAGCAATCCCGAGCAAATAATTGCAGCATAAGCACTTTCTAAACCTAATGTGGTAATAGCAACTAAAAGCACACCTACCATTCCATTTCCTGGCCCAGTAATTGTAACATGGCTACCGCCCAATATAGATACTAATACTCCACCAACAATAGCGGTAATAATTCCTGCAATTGGCGGCGCATCACTAGCCATTGCCAAACCTAAACCTAGTGGTAATGCAATAAGACTTACCACAAAACCTGAAAAAATATTTTTTGGTAAACTTTTAATAAATGTGGTTATTTTACTTGTTTTTTTACTCATTGCACAATTAAAACATCGGTTGGTAATTCGGTTAAAATATGCTCTATATCATGCGGAAAAAGACGATCCCAAAAAGTCATTTTACTTGGTGCATTCATTACTAATAAATCTGCCCTTGCTATTTGCGCATAATGGCCAATGGAATATCCTTGAGTACCAAAAATTGGCTGCGATTTTACAACAATATCTTGTGTTTGTTCTTTTGGAATATCTTCCAGTAATTGTTTTACTCTCGCTCGTTCTCTGTTTCTAAGGCGTTCTTTTAAAATATTTGCTTTTCGTAGAGATTGGTTATCGTCAACCTTTACAGCAATTTCATTTTGTTTTATTTCTTCAACCACTGTAATTTTTTCGGCATCTAATTTATTCGCAACAAAAAAGGCTGCTGCTATTGTATTTTTTGTTTTTGGGTCTTTAAGTCCATTTACAACAACATGTTTACAAGCAATTCTTTCTACCGAAGGATTAATTAGCAACAAAACCGAACATTTTGCTTGACGTGTAATTTTTCTAGCAATAGAACCTACATAGTAGTTGTAAAAATTCTCACGCTTTAAGGCTCCTAAAATTAATAGGTTTACCTTTTTTTTATTTGAAACAGATAAGATTACATCTACAGGATTACCAGATTGAAAAACAATACTATAGTTTAAAGATTGTTTTATAAATGGCTCTAGTATTTCTTTAAATTTTTGAATCTTTTCTTCCGACTCTTCTCCTACATGTATTAAAAGTAATTTACTATCTAACATTAACGATAGTCTAGAAGCTTCATATATATTAGCTTTTAGGTTAGGCGAAAATGTAACACCAATACCAATGGTTTGAAAGGGTTTTAAAGACAATACTTTATTTGTTTTTTTAGTGGTTTGAAAGATAGCATTTTTTAAAAACAACCAAAACTATATTACAAATAGATGTAATACTTTATTATAATAATTTAGTATTTTAACAAAAAAATAGCGTAAATGATAGAATTAGCAGGGATTATTATTTTAGGAATATTAGCACAATGGGTAGCATGGAAATTTAAAATACCAGCTATTTTACCTTTAATTCTTATTGGGCTTTTGGTTGGTCCTTTTGCTGCAGAATTTTTTTCTGAAGATGGCACGAAGTGGATTGAACCGATATGGAATGGTAAAGAGGGTTTGTTTCCTGGAGAAAGCCTATTTTACTTTGTGTCTTTAGCAATAAGTATTATTCTATTTGAAGGAGGACTAACCCTTAAAATGAGTGAAGTTAAAAATGTAGGCCCTGTAATATCTAAACTAATTACTCTAGGCTCTTTAGTAACTTTTATTGGCGCAGCAATTGCCGCGCATTTTATTTTTTACTTGAGCTAGGAAATGTCTTTTTTATTTTCGGCATTAATTATAGTAACAGGACCAACGGTAATTACTCCTATTTTAAGAAATATTCCTTTAAAAAAAGATGTATCAGCTGTATTAAAATGGGAAGGGATTCTTATCGACCCAATTGGTGCTTTAGTAGCCGTATTAGTATTTGAATTTATTACGGTAGAAGGAGGCGGAGAATTTACCAAAACAGCATTTATTGAGTTTGGTAAAATTGTATTATTTGGGTTTACTTTTGGGTTTACATTTGCACATGCATTAAACTTTATAATAAACAAAAATTGGGTGCCTCACTACCTATTAAATGTATTTGCTTTAGCTGTAGTTTTAGCGGTTTTTGTGTTAGCAGATACCTTTGCGCACGAATCTGGATTACTAGCCGTAGTAGTTATGGGAATGGTGTTAGGAAACTCTAATTCGCCCTATTTAAAAGAGCTGCTTTATTTTAAAGAGTCTTTAAGTGTTTTATTAATTTCTATTCTATTTATATTACTAGCTGCAAATATAAACATGACAGAATTAACTTTAATTCTGAATTGGAAAACCGCTTTATTATTTGCCAATATAGTATTTATTATTAGACCAATTGCTGTGTTTTTAAGCACTCGAGGATCTACTTTAAAAACCAACGAAAAATTATTTATAAGTTGGGTTGGTCCAAGAGGTATTGTTGCAGCTGGTATCGCATCGTTATTTGGGTTAAAGCTAGCAAAAGAAGGTGTTCCTGGAGCAGAATATATTACACCTTTAGTATTTGTAATAGTTTTAGGAACCGTTTTACTAAATGCAACAACAGCAAGAGTCTTCGCCAAAGTAGTTGGTGTATTTTTAAAGAAATCTAACGGAATTTTAATTGTAGGAGCAGCTAAAGTTTCTAGACTATTAGGACATTATTTAGATACCAACGGAAGACATGTTGTATTAATAGACAGCAACCAAAGCAATATAGACATGGCAAAAGAATTAGGTTTAGAGGCCTTTGTTACAAATATTTATTCCGATAATTTAATGAACAATATAGAATTAAATGATGTAGGATATTTAATGGCTTTAACCGGAAATACAGATATTAATAAATATGCTATTAATAAACTTAGTAAGGAATTTGGCGAAAATGGTGCTTTTAGATTGGTAACTAAAGAAGAAATCAACGATGCAACAAACAACCCCAAAGAGGGTTTGTTTAGCCATACTGACGATTATAACAGCTTAGTAGAAGTTGCTAAAAATTACCCTTCCATTCAAGAAATAGATATAGAAAATAAAGAACACTATAATAGCTTAATCGAAATAACGAATAACAATAGCAATATAATTCCATTGTTTATAAAAGACAGTTCTGGAGAATTGCATATAATTTCTTCTTACAACACAGAGATTGAAATAACCGGTGAAAATTGGCAACTGGTTTATTTAGGAAAACCTTTTGATGTAGAGAAAATATAAACTTCTATATAAGCCTTTAAGCATTATAGAAATATTGCTTTATTTTACTTTAAAGGTTTTATTAATTAATTCTAGAGTATTAATTCCTTCTTGAGAATCGGAACCATCATCATTTTTAGAATCTTGAAAAGAAATAAAGTGTGTATTATTATCGCTAGCTTCAATTTTATACATGTCGTAAGTAAGTTTAACGCCAACAATATCTACATTAATTCTTTTTCCTATTAAGGTTTGGTTTCCTAATTGTATTTTTTTGTCTACTACATTGCAGTTCTCTTTTCCAAATTGATTTACCATTTGGTTTATAAATAGATCTAATGCAATTTTTTCAGTATATTCAAAATACATAATTACAAAATCGTTTCCGTCTAAGGTCCAATTTTTATAACCAAAATCTTCATCGTATTCAAAAGCAAAATGCTTTGGGTAATCAAATTTTAAAGCGCTATAGTCGAAGCTTAAAAAGTTGGAAGAATTAACTTTTATTGTATTTCCATTAACTACTATACTTTCTCCATCTAATATTTCATATTTTTCTCCATTTATTTCTAAATCTAATTTTAAAACAGGAGCTTTAGTATTAGGTTCTTGTGCTTGTAAAAACGAGCTAATTAAAGCGAAGATAAAAGAGGTTAAGAAAGTTTTATACATAGTTTTTTTAGTTTTCTTCAAAAAAATTGGTTAATCATTCAGTTTTAAAACTGCCATAAATGCTTCTTGTGGTATTTCTACATTACCAACTTGACGCATACGTTTTTTACCTTTTTTCTGCTTTT